>JAOAPP010000687.1 GCA_025462985.1 Bryobacterales bacterium
GGGCAAGAAGCAGTTGGTGCAGGAAGAGTCGCGCTGGATGGCAGTGGCGGCTGCGATCCAACACGTATTAAGGACGGTGTGAGATGAGTCTCTGGTCACGTCTGTCGAATACGTTTCGCGGTGACAAGGTGGACCGCGAACTGGATGAGGAGTTTGCTTCTCACCTTGAAGAAGCGGTAGCTGCGGGCCGTGATCCAGAAGAGGCGAAGCGCGCGTTTGGGTCAGTGCTGCGACAGAGAGAGAGGAGCCGCGAGTTTCGCGTGGAGGCCTGGATGGACAGTCTGCGTACGGATGCGGTCTTTGGATGGCGACAGCTGATGAAGCGCAAGGTTACGACAGCAGCTGCGGTGCTATCGCTGGGACTTGCAATTGGCGCCTGTACAGGTGCATTTCGACTGGTAGATGCGCTGTTTCTTCGGCCGATGCCTGTAAGCCATCCAGAGAGTCTGTACTCCGTCTCGTATGCAGGATTGAATGTGATGGGCCAGCCGGCAACCTGGAACGAGGGCTCCTATCCTTTGTTTCTACAGATGCGTGATGCAGTGAAGAACGATGCGGAAGTTGTGGCAGCGGAGTACATCTCCCGAAGGGACCTGACGTTCGGCAATTACCAGCAGACAGAGCAAGTAGCGTTAGGGGCGGTTTCGGGTGAGTTCTTCGAAAAACTGGGACTTCAGCCGGCCTTAGGACGCCTGATCATTGCAGCGGATGATTTCCTGTCGCATCCACAGCCTGTCGCTGTGCTCTCTTACGATTATTGGGTGCGCCGCTTCGATGCCGATCCGAAGGTTCTAGGAAAGACATTCAAGCTGGGCGGCCATGCGTACGAGATCGTTGGCGTTGCGCCCAGGAGATTCTTTGGAACACAACCGGGCACGATGGTAGAGGTTTTGATCCCAGCGCTGATGGAAAGCGACACGAGTAGACCAGACAGTAGCAGTCAGCATGTCTTTGTGCGGCCCGGACGCGGAATCAGTGTGAGTGCGCTCGCAAGCCGGCTCGATGCGGTGTATCAACACTCCGAGAAGGAGAGGGCAAAGACGTTCGACGATATGCCCAAGAACTTGCTCGACGGCTGGCCGAACTCTCATGTGGTGCTGACGCCTGCGGCGGAAGGTGTATCGGAACTGCAGAACGCGTACAGACCGGCACTGAAGGCTTTGAGTGTATTGGTGGGTATGGTGCTGCTGATCGCGTGCGCAAATATTGCCAATTTGATGCAGGGACAGGCAGCGACACGAGCCCGTGAGATGGCGCTGCGTGTTTCTCTGGGCGCAGGGCGAGCGCGACTGGTGAGGATGGTCATGATCGAGAGCACCATGCTGGCGTTCATGGCTGCTGCGTGCGGATTTTTCTTTGCATGGTGGACCACGCCATTCGTGGTTCAGAAGATGAGTTCTCCGAGTAATCCTGTACAGCTGTCTTTGCAGCCGGATTGGAATATTGCTGCCTTTGGCCTGCTGCTGACGTTGACTGTGACGCTCCTCTTTGGGATCATGCCAGCGCTGCGAGCGTCCAGCGTAAGACCTGCGCATGTGCTGAAAGGCGGCGAAGAACCCCAGGCCCAGCGAGCGAAAATGTACACGCTCATCGCTGCGCAGGTAGTCTTCTGCTTTGTCGTTCTGTTTGTTGCAGGTCTCTTCATGGCGACATCGCGCCAACTTGAAAAACGACCGTTGGGCTTCGATGCTGGACGTCTACTTACGATGCCGACGGCAGCAGAACAACCACAGTCTGTCGCGCGTTGGATTGAACTGCTAGATCGTCTAAAGGCCCTCCCGGGTGTAAAGCAGGTGGCGTTCTCAGGTTGGTCTTTACTCGGCGGAAACCAACAGAACAGCTTTATCACTGTGCCCGGACATGCAGAGAATCAGACCCTCGCCTATCGCCTTCCCGTGTCGCCTAACTGGCGCAAGACGATGCGTATTTCGCTGCTTGTAGGCCGTGATCTCCGGAATGATGATCTGAGAGAACACCAAGCACTCGTTAATGAGACCTTTGCCAAGACGTACTTCGAGAGTGAGAGCCCGCTGGGTAAGACGTTCAGTTTTCGTGGAAACAGTGCGTCAATCACCGTTGTGGGTGTCGTCGGTGACGCGGTGTATCGCGGTCTCCGCGAGAGGACACTTCCTCAGGTTTATGAGCCTATCTTCTCTTCGTCAAACAAAGATCCTTCGGCCTTTGCGGAGATCTCTAGCGCCACGCTTCTTGTTCGCACAGATCGCATGAAGCCAGAAGCGCTGGAGGAGACGTTGCGTAAGACAGTTGCAGAAGATACAAGCTTTCGCGTTCGCATGGTGCGTACGCAGCAAGAGCTTGTGGATTCGCTCACGATACGCGAGAGGACGTTAGCAACGCTGGGGACCTTTTTTGCGGGAGTCGCTCTGCTGCTCGCAGCAATTGGTTTATATGGCGTGTTGAGCTATTCGGTGCTGCAGCGGCAGAAGGAGTTTGGCGTCCGCATCGCGATCGGCGCGAGCCTGGCAAACATTGCGCAGCTCGTGACTTCACGCGTCATCGGGATGGTCTTACTCGGCGAGGCGCTGGGTATCACTCTCGGGCTCTCGACGTCGCGGTACCTGGAGTCACTCCTATACGGCGTGAAGGGCAGCGAGCTTTCGATGCTCGTTGTCCCGATCGTGATACTGCTGGGTGTTGCTTTGCTGGCAGCGCTGCCTGCGGCGATACGTGCGTGGAAGATCAATCCTGTGGAAATGTTGCGGGCAGAGTAAGAAGGCCAGACGAGCCTTCACTCGCGTAGGTTGCAACGAACATTGAAAAGGATGTGGCCGCAGAACACGATGACGAAGGTTCAACGTGTCTTTGAGCCGATGAAATTAGCGCAGTGTGTGAGCCACTCACCAAGCATCCGGTCTTGGACAAGCCCTCCGAGGCGCTATCACCACGGAGGAGCGAGCTTGCGTTTTCTGAACTTCCGCATGGTCGGCGACTCGGTAATTGAGCTCTGGAAAGCGGGTAATCGGAGACTGCCTCTTGGGGTGAAGCGATGGCCTGGAAGCAGTGTCGCTCCGCCTTCGGCTCCGCGACACCGCTTCCGCTGCGAGTAGGCTGAGAGAGAGCGAATTTACCGTTGCCCCGTGTTCCCGGACCAAAGTGTCACCCATGTTCCGGGCCGTACACCTGCCCACCTCAAAACGTTTGGGTTCCCCGTACGGCGTCTCACGTCTATAGTGGTTGTCTTTTGCGTTGTAATAGGCACGTCTTCCTTTTGGGAGCGCAGCAGAATGAAAAAGTTACGTGGGACAACAAATTGCAACAGTTCTGAATCATGGAAAAGCCATCCGTTCAGAACAGTTCCGATTTCCTGATCTCGGCAGCGATTATGCTGTTTTTTGCAACGCTTGCAGCGTTCGCGCTTTATGTAACGACAGAGTTCGAGTAGCCCGACCTGTTCATTTGATGTCCAGTCCGATAATGCGCGCTATCTGCGGCGTCCGAAGCTGCGGCCCGGACTGGGAGCGCTTCGCGACTGCCCGAATCGGTGCCCGGACGGAGCGCCTACACCGGAACCGAATCGCTTACCGCTCCCGTCACTCCTGGCGAAGCTTCCCGGCTGACTCTGCGCGTGCGGGCTATCGAGTGATGGCGTCCGGTTCACCCGGTCGGACGCGTAAGCCGAGCCTTTGAATCCGCCGGCCTGGGCGTACCTGCTGCCCGCGTAGTGAGTGGCTGTGAACGTTCCGCCGGTGCCGTACTTGGGCGGGCTCGCTGGCGTGGTTTGACCGTAGAATGTGCGACCGGCGCTGCGTGCCGATTGATATCCGCGGTATTCGGAGGCGAGAACCGGGCGATAGTCGTGGTTCCACAGCAGCTCACGCAATATGAGATATTCCGGGAGCCAGTGCCATAGGCTATCGCCGTGCTCATGGCTCCAATATCCGTACTGGTTTGATCCCTGCTGCTCCGTTGCGATATAAGCAAATCCAGCGGGCTGGGGCGTGGTTTGGCCCTCCGAATCGAACAGGCCCACGTCCTTGTGCGCAATCGCCATCCCGATGTCTTTTTCAACCTGGTGAAAGGCCGGTTCAGAAACGGTGACCCACTGCTCGGAATTGGAGACTGCGCTCTTCTTAGAAGCCGGGTCGAGCAGGTGCGTCCGAACCGTTTTGATGCGTTCCCGGTAGAGACGCTCGCGTCCTGACTCAGGCGCGTCCAAGTCGGTCAGGATCTTGTCCCAGCTATCGTAAAGCTGGCCGGACAGATTGCGCAGATCGTCGGATCCGCTAGTCAGCCGAGCCTCATCGTTCGCCAGATTGTCTTCAACATCTATGAGTGTTGCGACATCCGTGCCGGTGACGGAGCCGCCGCTCGCATGCTGGCGCGCTGATTCGCTGGCCGTCCACTGCTGTTCAGCAGCTTTCGGGATTTCCTCCAGCGCGACCAGCCGGTTCTCCAAAACAGTTTTCTTAGCCGGCCAATCCGCTTCGGCCTTGTGCACTACATCCGCAACCGGCCCGACATTGCGATCGTGAACGCTCTGATATTCGTGTCGCAGCTTGTCGAGTTCTGCCGGGAGCGCCGATTTGAAGGCGACCCATTTGTCCGCTTCCGCCTGAACGGCCTTCGACTCCGCCACTGCGGAATTGCGCAGACGCCGTTCTTCGGCGAGCAGCCGATCCGCCTGGCCGCGCGAATCAGCCCGATCCTGGCGAGCCAAATCCTCCAGCGACCGGTCAGCGCGCTCTGCCTGCTTGATCTGTTCCGCTGCCGTTTGGAGGCGAGACTTCCACTTTTCGGGCGCCACGGCATCCCGGAATAAGTCCGGAGCACTCCCGAGATCCTTGTTGACCGCAGTCTGGGCGGAGTCCACCTGCTTGCGGGCATCCGGCAGCTTGTCGGCTTCCGCCGCAATGTCACGCCGCAGAGAGGGGGGCAGACCGCCCGCACAAGCGGTGAGAAGCACGCACGCGACGAGAATGCTACTAAACTTCGAGCGTCCCATCAGGCACCTCGATAAACAGTGATATCAGCAGGCTCGATCTGGGACCAGACCGTGGCAGAGAAGGGCTCGCCTTCGAATTTGCGGACGCTCAGGAACCCCCGGCCACCCTGCTCTGCGAAGTGCCAGCAATAAAAGCCGCGGCCGCCAGGCGATTCCGGCGTGAATACCGTCACTTCCCTGCTCCACCTGTACAGCCAGAACTTGTTCTCGTAGTCAAAGAAATCGGACTGATTCTGCCGCTGATCGATCTGTGCGAGATCGTCTTCGCTCAGGCCGATTTCATCCAGAGTCAGCCGCCGGCCGTCAAAGAAGCCGTACACCTCAGGCGTCGGTCCACTATGGACCTCCAGGTAGACCCGGAGATCACGCCACGGTCCGCTGAGTTCGCTCCACTGCCGACTTCCCGCCTGAAAGATCTCACGCCTGTCCACGGTGAAGTCGAGATCGCTGAAATCAGGCGCAGCCCCGGTGACGGAAAGGGTGTCACGGAGACGCGCATCGGTAATCTTCAGGTTCGCGAGGTCTTCCGGAGCGGTGGGACCCGGCGGTTTTCGATCGAAAAACATAAGCGTTTAGCGTTGGGTCGGAGATGGCAGTTCTTTTGGCAATTCCACTCTGGGTTGACGCTCGCGCTTCAGCGCTTCGAGCTCATCGTCCACGGAATGACCGGAAAGGGCGGCAAACTCTGCGTCCAGATTGGAGTCCTTGCCGGCACTGGCAAGTTGATTGAACGCCTTCGCCGTCGCCTCTTCTTTGGACACCGAGTCTTCGAAGCGGGAAAGCGCCGCAAACGCATTGTCAGCCTTCCCGACCCCGGCCAAGGCCTCGGACACTTTGCGTTGGGCGAGAGCGGCGTTCTTCCTGGCCACCAGAGTGGTGGCTGTCCTCTCGCCTTCCTCAATCTTGTGCTTCAACTCCGTCACTTGCGCCTTCAGCGATTCACTCGCCTGCCGGGCGGAGTCGATGGCCGCCTGCAATGACGCCACCTGCTTGTCACTTTCAGCCTTTTTCGCCAGAGCCTTGCGCGCCAGCTCTTCGTTGTGGGCGTCCAGAGCCAAACCAGCCCGGTCCTTCCACTCCTGCGACTGTCGGACATATTTCTGATACTCCGCGTCCAGGCGATTGTAGTTACTCATCGCCATCGCGGAGGACTGAACCACCCGGTTCAGTTCCGTCTTCATGTCGGCTACCGTCTGGCGCACGGTCGTCTCAAAGTTTGCGTCTTCGATGGCGTCCATGCCCTGATTCGCCTGACCGCGGGCCACGCGCCCGGCTCGATTGAAAATATCTGAAAAGAAGCCCATACGATCCTCTTGCCTATCGTGCCCTACGTGAGATCTGCCGCGATCAAATCACGAGCAACTACCACATCCGCCAGCAGGAAGCTCACGCACGAAAGGATATCGTCCTCGTCGTCCGCACCCAGGTCCTGCAGTTTGCAGAAGTTGTTCAGTGTCACCGCGATATTCCCTCCGCCGACCTGATGCAACTGAAAGTAAGACGTCGAAATCCCGTTGTCCGCGGCCAGCATCTTGCGCATGAGTGCGGGTGTAATCGACGACTCCGAAGCGACTGCGCAAGTCAGCGAGAGATAAAGGATATCGCCCTCCAGAACGCCGCGAAGCGCAATCCCGCTCTCGACTTCCTGGATCCTGAGCACGTTGGCGTCAACATCGGTCACCGCGTAGCGTTTCCGTGCCAGCAGATCGTGGATCGAACCCAGGGTAACGCCGTTTGTAGCTGTCATTGTGGTTTACCAATGTAGGATACGAAACGGCCGAAGGCTTAGTTCACTCGGAGTGTGAGTACTGGGAGTTCCCTCTCGTCTTCTGCCTGAAAAGTGCGCCCTCAGAAATTTGGCTTGATTCGTAATTTACTTTACAGTCTCACTTTTGTTTCGCTTTCGAACGCCGGCACGCCGGTTCAGCGATCTAGTTCCCCTGTTCCGACAATCTTGCCTTGAAGAATCGGGCGGTAGCTTCGTAGGCTGCCGTCCAATGTTTATCCAGCAAGAAGTCATGGATCTCATTCGGAAAGATCAACTCCTCAAAAGGCACGTGTTGCTGGCGGAGCGCTTCGACCAGGCGAACCGTTTCAGAGAACGGAACGTTTCGGTCATCATCGCCGTGAATCAACAAGACCGGCGACTTCCAGGACTTCACCGATGCAAGTGGAGAAGATTCGAACGCCACGCGCGCGGCCTCCGCCTGAGTCTTGGGATCATACGCCGGCACAAAGTTGCTAATTACGGCGTTCCAGTCGTGAACCCCATGGAAGTCA
>JAOAPP010000611.1 GCA_025462985.1 Bryobacterales bacterium
TACGATCGTGCCTCATACGCATTCAGCCCGACTTGCTGCAGCTTCCGCCAGTTGTGCTGGTAGTCCACGGATGTCGATTCCAAGATCTTCACGCTCCGGGAAACATATATCACAACAAGTGGGGGGGCGATTCAGGCATCCGGGCGGACTCAAACCAACTCTCGCTGCCCTGCTGCTAGACTTATCTCAGAAATCGTCCGCGAGTCTCTAAATGCCCCACTCCGACTTGCCCCGAACGCTGGGAGCGCTCCGTACCAGCCCCTTCTTCCATCAGCTTGAAACCGGCAGACCTCTCAAAGAGGAACTGCGGTCGAATCTCATCTGTAAATTGGAACGCGGTCAAACTTTATTTCCCGGCGTAGTGGGTTATGAAGACACCGTGGTGCCACAGGTTGTGAATGCGATTCTGTCGCGCCATAACTTCATCCTGCTCGGTTTGCGCGGCCAGGCCAAGACACGCATAGCGCGCATGCTGACAAGTTTGCTAGATGACCACATGCCGTACATCGCCGGCTGTGAAATCAAAGATCATCCTTTAGCGCCCATTTGCAAGCAGTGCCGGGACAGAGTCTCCGCAATGGGAGATGACACTCCCATTGCGTGGATCTCCGCAGCCGATCGCTATATAGAGAAGCTGGCAACGCCTGATGTGACGATCGCCGACATGATCGGCGATATCGATCCCATCAAGGCAGCGCGTTCAGGGCAGGACATTTCAAATGAGTTGACCATTCACTATGGTCTTCTCCCGCGCGCTAATCGTGGACTGTTCGTGGTCAATGAACTTCCCGATCTTGCGGGAAAGGTACAGGTCGGCCTGTTCAACATCATGCAGGAAGGCGATGTACAGATCAAGGGCTATCCCGTGCGCCTGCCGCTGGATGTCATGCTGGTGTTCACTGCGAACCCCGAGGACTACACTGCCCGCGGCAAGATCATCACACCTTTGAAGGATCGTATCGGGAGTGAGATTCGGACGCACTACCCGCTTACCGTAGCCCAGGGCATGGAAATTACCCGGCAGGAAGCGTGGACGCGCCGCAAATCTCCCGCCCAGATTGAGATTCCTCCTTACGTTCATGAGGTGGTCGAACAGATTGCCTTTCTTGCGCGTGACGACAAGCGTGTCGATAAACGTTCCGGCGTCTCACAGCGGCTGCCGATCAGCGTTCTCGAAAACGTAGTGTCGAACGCCGAGCGCCGGGCCTTGCGCACGAAAGAAGGAGAGACCGTTCCGCGCATCCTCGACCTCTACGCCGCGCTGCCTTCCATGACCGGCAAACTCGAACTGGAGTACGAGGGCGAGTTGAAGGGCGGCGACGCCATCGGACGCGAGTTGATCCGCAGCGCCGTCGGCAAGGTCTTCAATACCTATTTCGATAACGTCAACCTGCGGCAGGTGGTTCAATGGTTCGAACTGGGCGGCGAACTGCGCCTGGATGAAAACATGACGGCTCGTCAGATTGTGGAGCAGTTGAACGGCATCCGCGATCTCCTCGAATTCACCGGGAAGCTGGGGCTCTCTCATAACGAGAGCGATGCTATGCGAGCTTCGGCGGGAGAGTTCATTCTCGAAGGCCTCTACGCACATAAACGCATCAGCCGGAATGAAGAGCTGGCGTTTGTTGCCGGGGACCGTTCTTCGCGCGACGAGCGCCGTGACGAGCGCGAAGACTTTCCAAAACGTGGCGGCGGCTTCGATCCGAGGCGCGGCGGAGGCGGCGGCGGTCGCCGCAACCTGAACTAAGCTGCGCGGAAAGATATATGCGGCGCATTTCTTACTCTAAGTTCTCGGAAGAAGATCTGGGGATCGATACCGAAGATCTTCTGCGCGCGCTCTCGGACTACTTCCTGCAAAGCGGTTTCGACGATCCATATCTTCAATTCTCCGAGATGGACAGTCACACGCTGGAACAGCTTAAAGAAGCCATCCAACGCGCTCTCGAGAGTGGTGAACTATTTGACCGTGAGCAGGCCGAGCAGATGAGGCAGCAGTTGCAGCAGATGTCGAGCGAGCAGCGCGACAAACTACTCCAGAATCTCGTCCAAAAACTGCAGGACGCGGGCTACATCAACATGGACGGCCCGCCTCCACAGTCTCCGCAGGCGCCCGGATCGCAGGACGGGCCGGAGGCCAACATGAAATTCGAGGTCACTGATAAGGCCATCGACTTCCTGGGTTTCAAGACTCTCCGGGACCTCCTGGGCTCGCTCGGTAAATCAAGTTTTGGAGCACACGACACTCGTGATCTGGCCACCGGCATCGACGCGAGCGGCGGAGCCAAGAGCTATGAGTTTGGTGACATGCTGAACCTGGATGTTTCAGCGACCCTGTTTTCGGCGATGCAGCGCGAAGGACTTAAACTTCCGCTGAACCTCGAATACTCCGACCTGCACGTGCACCAGTCGGAATACCAGAGCTCCTGCGCCACGGTTCTGATGCTTGATTGCAGCCACAGCATGATTCTGTACGGGGAGGATCGTTTCACCCCCGCAAAGAAGGTGGCGCTGGCGCTGGCGCATTTGATTCGCACGCAGTATCCGGGCGATTCTCTCCGTTGTGTTCTCTTTCACGATTCAGCCGAGGAACTGCGGATTTCAGAACTGGCCCGCGTCCAGGTCGGTCCGTACTACACCAATACAAGGGACGGCCTCATCCTGGCGCAGCGCCTGCTCAATCAGGAAAAGAAAGACATGAAGCAGATCGTCATGATCACCGATGGCAAGCCGTCGGCTCTGACGCTCGAAGACGGCCGCATTTACAAAAACGCCTTTGGTCTCGATCCTCTTGTGATCAGCCAGACTCTGGAAGAAGTGGGCCGCTGCAAGAAAGCAGGCATCCTCATCAACACCTTTATGCTTGCCAGCGATTTTGGTCTGGTTCAATTTGTTCAGAAAGTAACACAGATGTGCCGTGGTAAAGCATATTTCACCACGCCTTACACTCTTGGTAACTACTTACTGATGGACTATATGAATCGAAAGACCAGAACGATTCATTAATGGGGGGGAGCCTCCGTCGAGGCTCCCAATGCGCACCCTCCCTTAGAATGTGATCCCCAGCAGTGCATCACCTTGATCCAGATTGGTACGTAGTCCAACTGTTTTGAACGCCTCGTCAGCCCAGCGCGTGTAACGCGCTTCCGGCGTCAACTCGAACGGCCCCTTCTTGAACATGAAGCCAATACCGGCTACCCCGCCGTAAGTGTTGCGGTTCCGGAGGGCCGATGAATTGTTCGCCAGCAATCCATAGGGCGCTACGCCGTAGGTCATTTGACTGATCGTCGAAATGTGACGGTAGACCGCACCGATGTCGAAGAATGGCCGCAGATGGCTATGCCCGATGTTGAACTTGAACATTCCGGGAATTTCCCAGTCATTGAACGTCGTCGGCCTGTAAATCGCGCCGGGTCCGAAAGGCGTCGCGCTGTTGAATCCGGCGCGCTTGAAAAGCCCGTCCACTTCGAAGCGAACATGGTGGGGCAAATGAAATTCGCCGCTTACACCGAAGGTGTACCTCGGCATGTGCGCCGAGTAATTGCCTGGAACGCTACCGTTGAGCCAGCCCGTATTACCCGCGGTCAACATATTCGTGATCGGCACGCCTACTTTGAAACCGAGTGACACCGGCATCTGTTCTTGCGCGAACAGCGATGTTGCCCCTGCGACTAGCATCGCTGCCATTGTTAATTTTCTGCCCATTTACTTGTTCTCCCAACCAATCTCTTTTATCTGTAGAGGAACTTCCAAAAACAGAATTCTTTGTACGAAAAGTGCTGTCTAAGGACACCTAAGACGCGGAATCCTAATTAAGCTGATGAGGGATTTATCAAAGTCGTTACGGATTTGATGTGGATTACTAATCCGAAAAGATTACCCGGTATGTCTACTATTTACGGGCGCGCCATGCAGATACATCATTTGCACTAAGTCGCGCGATGTTACTTACTCGCCAACCCCAGCGCAACAATGAGCACGTAGGCGATTGGCAACGCAAAGAGGCTGCTGTCTACCCGGTCCAGCATTCCTCCGTGCCCTGGCAGAAGATTACCGCTGTCCTTCACTCCTGCGCCGCGCTTGATAGCAGATTCCGCGAGATCGCCGAGCTGCCCGGCTACGTTTGAGATTGCCGCGATCACCGCGATCTTCCACGGCGCAATCGAAGGAACAAAATAACCGAGATAGATCAGCCCAAGAATGACAGAGCCAAGCACGGAGGCCATGGCGCCCTCCCAGCTTTTCTTGGGACTCACTATAGGCGCCAGCTTCCGTCGGCCGAGACTACGTCCTACGTAGTAAGCGATCGAATCTCCGGCCCAATTCAGAGACAATGCAAAAAACAGGAGGTGCACGCTCTGTCTGCGCAATTCCACTGCGTAATGCCAAGGCGCAAATGCGTAAAACGAGCCGAGAAAAATACAAGCGACGTTCGGCAAAACCTCGTGCAACTTTTCAAACCGCAGGGCTGCCGCGAAGGCCAGCAGCACCAGAAGCGTCATTCCGATCAACGCATGCGCCGGCCAGAACAGGATAAGCAGCCCGCCAAGGACTCCAAAGACGCCTGGCTGCCGGATCCCGTGGCCAGCCACCAGGCTGGAAAACTCCCGGTAGCATAACAGACCCATCAGCACCGCAGCCCCCAGAAACAGGTAGGGATGTGACCAGAACACGAGATAAAGCGTGACCGCGATCAACGCGATCGCCGTGAGGACTCGGTTCATGAATGCGGACGCAAAATGGAGATGAAATTAGGCGAGCGGGAGCTCGAGGGCTTCTTCTTCGAGAGAAAATGACGCACTATCAACAGATGGTAATGCATCGACCGAAAGACCACCGAAGCGGCGCTCGCGATTCTGGTAATCGAGGACGGCTTCAAGCAACTCTGCGCGGCTAAAGTCGGGCCACAGTGTGTCGGTAACGTACAACTCCGAGTACGCAATCTGCCAAAGGAGAAAGTTGCTGATCCGCATTTCGCCCGAAGTCCGAATCAGCAAATCCGGATCTCCTACTGGCGCCGTGTACAACCGGCTGGAGACCATTTCTTCCGTGATGCGCAGCGATGACAGCTCACCCTTGAGTCTCGCTTCATCAACCAAGCAGTTCACGGCATCCACGATTTCCGTTCGTCCGCCGTAGTTGATCGCAAGGTTAAGGCGCATGCGGCGGTTCTCAGAGGTCTTTTCCATCCCCGCCAGCAGCTCTCGCCGGACTTCTGGCGGGAGCGAGTCGAGCCGCCCGATCGCCACCAACTGAATTCCGTTCTGCATCAAACGGGGCATTTCGCGCCGCAGATAATATCGAAGAAGACGCCACAGGCCCTCAACTTCATGCCTCGGCCGCTTCCAGTTGTCCACCGAGAAGGCATAGAGGGTCAGGGCCTCGAGACCAAGCTGAGCGCAGGTCTCTACAATCCTGCTCACCGTGTCCATCCCAGCTTTATGGCCTAAGATCCGCGGCAAGTTGCGCCTTTTCGCCCAGCGCCCGTTCCCATCCATGATGATCGCGATATGGGCTGGAATTCGCGCCGGATCCAACTCGCTCGCCAGTCGCCAGTCGCGATCACCCGGTGTGAGCGACTGCAGCAGTTCCTTCATACGACAAAGCTCTATGGTACATCAAGTGCATTCATCCGCGCCCCTGAAGCCCGGTGCTGCCTACTGTTTTCGAATGATCATCGAAGAAACGGCGTGACCGCGGCCCCCAGGCACAGGAAGCTCCCCAGCGGCAGCTCGAACGCGCGCGCTCCCTTACGGGTGATCAGCAAATAAAGCCCACCGGCTAGCGAGCCGGCCACGGCCCCGATAGTGAGCGCAGGCAGTTCGCGTTCGAATCCGAGAAACGTCCCTAGCATGAGCAGCAGCTTGACATCACCCTGCCCAAGAGCCTCCCGGCCCGCCATCCGGCTCCACAATGCGCCGAGCACCCAGAACACGGCCGCGAAGAACCCGGCTCCCACGGATGCATCCAGAACGGAAAGCCACCGGGGAGAAATCTGGGGTAGAAGCAGGCCCAACAAGTCGGCCGGAAGGGGCAAAAACCAGGAGAATACTAAGCCCACAACGGCTCCGCCCAGCGTGAATTCGGATGGCAGAATCCTTTCTTCGAGATCCGTCCAGAAGAGAACCACCAGAACGCACTCAAAGATGGCCCACTTCAGCGCGATCGCGCTCCAGCTATAGCGGCTGACGACCACGGCCATCAAAACTGCCGTGGTAATTTCCACCAGCGGATAGCGTATTCCAATCCCCTTTCCGCAAAAACGGCAGCGTCCCCGCAGCAGGAGATAGCTCAGCACCGGGATGTTGTCATATCCATGGACGGAGCCACCGCACTCCGGGCAGAAGGAACGCGGGAATACCACAGATAAATCCCTGGGAATCCGATAGATGCAGACGTTCAGAAAGCTCCCGATGAGCAGCCCGAAAACGAAAGCCACCGCCGGCCCGAACATCTGAAGCTCAGCCGGCAAGAGCCTTCTCGTAGGACGCCAGCGTTCCTTTCAAAAGGTGACCCGGCGTGAACTGCTCCGAGATTCTCCGCTGGCCCGCTTCGATTAACTGGGCAGCGAGCGTCCTGCTGCTGAGAATTCGCCGCATGGCGCGCACAATCTCAGCCACATTGTTCTGTACGTAAATCCCAGATGTCCCGTCTTCCAGCACCTCGGCAAGTCCGCCCACTCTGCTGGCAATCACCGGAACCCCCAGATTTAATGCCAGCAGCGCCGCCGAGCCCAGTCCTTCCGAACGCGTGATGTATAGGAACATGGACGCCCGGCACAGATCCTGGGGCAAGTTCTGCGAATAGACGATTTCCACGCCGGACACTTTGGCTGCCTGCTCGACCAAGTCCCGCCCCTTCATACTGTCTTGCGAAGCCAAGGCGACCGCCGGGTATTCGGGACTCCATTCATTGCGCGCCGCCGCGGGCATCACCGCGTCATACACAACATCGATGTCCTCCCTCGAAACGCCGCTCGCCTCCAGTTCGCGGGCAACGAAATTCGATACGGCGAGGTAGCGCGCCGCCGTTCGATACTTCCACCTGGAAATTAAGGCACGCTTCACTGGAAACGCCACTCGCCGGGACACAACGAACCGCTCCCGGCTTGCCATCGCGCACAAGTTATGCGCTCGAGCGTCATGCGCGTGGACCAAGTCTACGCTGCCCGAAAAGCGCAGCACCGCCCCCGCTCCCGCCGCATGCACCCGGTATCCAGCTTCCGACACGGCGACGAACAAAGGAGACTTTCTGCGAGCCAGCAGCATCGGCTCATGTCCGGCTTCGGCCAACAATCGCATCAGGAGCAGGACCTGGTGCTGGCCGCCGCGCATCTCCGCGCCGGTATCGACATGTAAAACCCGCACCCGTTCAGCTCTTCCGGCCTGGACTCATGTCTCGAGCCTTCGCATATTTCACAAAATTGTAGGTGGCCGCCATGTAGGCAATCGCCAGACCTTCCACTCCGTCCAAAAAACCTCCCTTTAGAACATACGTACGGAAAAACGTCCACATCGGATCGAACAGCAGGAGGCTCAGGCTGATGGTCGTGCCGCGGGCCACGATCTCCTGCGCTGCCAGGGTCGTATAAGAATCCATGGACCGCAGGTGCTCGGAAAGCGAGTCGCAGGTGAAGTGCAGCAGATTCGACTGCAGATGACCAACCCTCCCGGTCACTATCACCGACTCATGTACAAACTCGCCGATCCACTTCGCCTTTCGCCGGTCAAATAAGCGCACCTTGCGGTCCGGATGCCAGCCGCTGTGCAGGATCCATTTGCCCAGATACTGCGCCAGCCGGGGCACTGTATAGCCGTCGTACTGCGGCCCGCTCTTCTTGATATGCCAGATCTCGGCCTCAAGGGCTTCGCTTAAGCTCTCGTCTGCATCGAGCGAGAGAATCCAATCGTGGGTCGCCAATTCAGCGGCAATGTTCTTCTGCGCCGCATAGCCGTGCCAGGATGCTTCCACGACGCGCGCGCCCAGGTTGGTCGCAATCTCGACCGTCCGGTCATTCGAACCGCTATCCAAAACCAGAATCTCGTCACAGCAACGCAGACTCTCGATGACCCGGGCAATGTTGCGCTCTTCGTTGAACGTGATAATTGCTGCAGAAATCTTGATGGACATGCGGTTATCTGGTCGAAACCGGAACCACCGCGAGCGATATTATCAACAAGAAAAACGAGGCGATGCTGAGCGCCACCCGCCATCCGCGCAGCGGTGTCTGGTCATAGACTAGCGGATGGCGCCTGCCGAACAGAAACATGACCACCGCCCAGATCCACCAGGCCCGGTAAGCGAAGCCGAGCAGCACCAGCCCTCCGATGGCCGCGAGCGCGATGACGCGGTGATAGCGCTCCCCCAGCGCCGCATATAGGATGTGTCCCCCATCGAGTTGCCCCATTGGTAGCAGGTTCATGGACGTGGCAAGTAGACCCGCCCACGCCGCCATCGCCATTGGATGAAGCTGAATGTCGGCAGGGTCTACGCGCCCGAAATGCAGCCACTCGGCCGCGCGCAGCAGCAACGGTGTACCGAACGAGATGACGTCCGGCGCCGTCCCAAGATGACTCAAATGGGAAAGCCGTGTCCCGATTACGAGAAAAGGCAGCAGTACGACAAAGCCGGCAAACGGGCCGGAGGCGCCGATGTCCAAGAGACTCCGACGCGTGTAGATAGGCGCCCGGATTCTGATAAACGCTCCGAAAGTTCCCAGCAGCAGCGGCGAAGGCAGGAAGAAAGGAAGACTGGCATCCACTTGCCATCCCCGGCACGCCAGGTAGTGTCCGAACTCGTGCGCCAGGAGAATCAGCAGTAACGGAGCCGAAAACCACAATCCATCCAACAGGCTCGGATCCAAATGCGCCAGCCGCACGTATCCATCGAAAAGCCAGTCGAGGTTGAAGGGAATGCCCGCCCGGAAACTCTCGGTCAGAGCAAAACCGAAAACTGTAGTCGTCAGCAGGGTGATGAGAAAGAGGAGCATGTGCAGCCACAGCCGCTCCGGCCTTCCGGACCGCCAGCGCGGCTTCGGAAGGATTTCCCAAATGTCCCTGGCTGCCAAATGACCCGCAGATTGGGAGTCCGCCACCTTCGCCTTACTGGAGAGTCTGCAGTTCTTTGCCGGGCTTGAATCGCACCGCTTTTCCCGGTGGAATGGCTACCTCGGCCCCGGTGCGCGGATTCCGCCCGATGCCCGTCTTACGCGGCCGTACGTTGAAGATACCGAAGCCGCGCAGCTCGATGCGGTCTCCCTCCGCCAACGCCTTCTTCATGGTCTCGAATACAGTCTCGACAGCTTTCTCGGCATTCGTTTTGGTGATGCCGGTCCGGTTAACGACTTCATTGATGATGTCAAGCTTTATCAAGTATCCTCCGCAACAAACGCTAGTGATTCGGACCGAGGGAACCGGCAACAGAATTGGACTGCAGCAATGTCAATGATAAGAAGGAACTTAGCTGCGTGTCAATCAGGGCTCCAACGTGAAATGAGTTTTAGTCCCAATCATTTTTCCCGATCGTGTCATCCTGACGGCAAATATTTCCGACTAGACACTCAGTCTATGTACCTTTTCGTACACAATCACGAACTTATAAGGCAATAACAGATGGCTGGTGACGTGCTAGTAAATTGGTAGCAGGCGCAAGATGGCAAGTAAAGTACTACGGATGCTCGTGATCGAGGATAGTCCCAGCGACGTTCGACTCATCCAGGAAGCCGTAAGGGAAAACAACATTTGTTGCGAACTCGTGGTCGCTCGCGACGGAGTCGAAGGCCTAGCCTATTTGCGGAAGGTAGACCAAGGCGTCACGGAACGTCCCGATCTGATTCTCCTTGACCTTAATCTGCCCCGTAAGAATGGCCGCGAAGTTCTCGCGGAGGTGAAAACCTCGCCCGGACTTAAACAAATACCGGTTCTCGTTGTGACCAGTTCCCGCTCCGAGGACGACGTAAATGAAGCTTATACCTTAAATGCGAACTGCTTTATCAGCAAACCTTATAATCTCGAAGAATATATCGCAGTTGTCCGATCGATAGATGAGTTCTGGGGACACACCGCCACGCTACCCGAAGCCGGAGGTCCCGCACCCTGCTGGGTGCGGAGCGCAAAGGCTTAGTACTGGTTTAAGCTAGCGGGAGTTCGCCGCTGCCTTCTTCGCCGCCTGCAGAGCAGCCTCGTAACTGGGATGATCTCCCACCTGCTTTACATATTCAACAAGAACCAGCTTGTTCTGG
>JAOAPP010000707.1 GCA_025462985.1 Bryobacterales bacterium
AAATGGGGGCCAAAATTGAAGGCGCCGGCACCTCTATCATCAAGATCAAAGGCGTCGAGCGTCTGCACGGCGCAGAGCACGCCATCATCCCGGACCGCATCGAAGCCGGAACCTTTCTCCTCGCCGGGGCAATCTCGCAAGGCGATCTCATCCTGACCGATTGCGTGCCTGAACACATTGCCGCTCTCATCTACAAAATGGGCCAGGCGGGAGCCGATATCGAAGAGGTTGGACAGAATGCAATCCGTGTCCGCTGCAATGGACGTCCCAAAGCCGTAGACATGACAACGGAAGAATATCCCGGCTTCGCGACCGATCTGCAGGCCCAGTACATGGCCTGGATGACCGTAGCGCAGGGAATCAGTTTTGTCACTGAGACCATCTTCGAAAATCGGTTTATGCACGTTCCCGAACTGGCGCGCCTCGGAGCCAATATTCGCATCGAAGGTCGTCAGGCAATCATCGCCGGAGCAGATCGTCTCACGGGCGCCCAACTGATCGCCTCCGATCTCCGCGCCAGCGCTTCTCTTGTTCTTTCTGCTCTGGTAGCCCAAGGCGAGACTACCATCGACCGCGTCTATCACATGGATCGCGGCTACGAGCACATCGAGCAAAAGCTCGCCGGCGTCGGCGCGAAAATCGAGCGAACTCAATGAAAGTTCACTCGCCCGGCTTTCTCGCCCTCGTGGCGGAAGCGAAAAAGCGCGTCCATGAAATCGGCATCGACGAATACAAGCGCCTGCGTGAGAGCGGGGAAGCCGGGCAGTTGGTGGACGTCCGCGAAGACCACGAATGGCGAACCGCACACGCCGCCGGCGCCATTCACCTCAGCAAGGGCATTATTGAGCGCGATATTGAAACGATGTTCCCGGACAAGAACACGAAGCTCGTTCTCTATTGCGGCGGAGGTTATCGTTCCGCTCTCGCGACCGACAACCTGCAGAAAATGGGCTACACGAATCTGCTCTCGCTCGATGGGGGCTGGCGCGCTATCGAAGCCTCGGGTCTGCCGCTCGAAAGTGGCGCATAATTTAGCAGCCGTTCCAACGTTCGCGCAATTTGTAGCAATCGCGGCTCCTTGAATGCCGGAGCGATCAGTTGCAATCCAATGGGCATCCCATTCCCCGCATTCCCGCACGGCATCGACAATGCGGGCAGTCCCAGAAAGTTCATCGCCCGTACCAGCCGCGTCGATGCCGTCCGGACCTCCTCGGTGTCTTGCCCGACCTGAACGGTAGCGGCCTTCAACGGTGGCGCTGTGACCGGAGTTGTCGGGACCGCGAGCACATCGACGGAAGCCCAAACCGCAGCGAATGCCCGGCCGAATACCGCTCGGAGCCGCTGCGCGTTCACATACTCATGCCCCGCCAACAACTCTCCCTGCTTGATCAGGCCCCAGAAGTTCTCGCTGAACAGCGAAGCGTCCACGTTGTTGGTGTAGATCGCGGACGCCTCCACAAGCTGCACCACCAGCGTCGCCGCATTCACCTCATTCAGATCCGGAACTGCGACCTTCACAACCGCTGCGCCACGGCCCCGCATCGTCTCGACTGCCTCGCGAACGCCCCGCGCCACTTCGTCATCCACGCGATCGAAAAGAGAATGGTGCGGCACCCCGACGCGCACGCCTCGAAAATTCGGTAACGGTTCACGGCTGTACTCGTCCCGCACCTCGGCTATGGCGTTCATCGTCAAAGCGCAATCCTCCACGCAGGACCCAAGCGGTCCCACATGGTCTAGCCCATGCGCCAGCGGTAGCACGCCCTCTCTGCTCACTCGCCCATACGTCGGCTTCAATCCGGTGATCCCGCAATAAGAAGCCGGAATGCGAATCGATCCACCCGTATCCGTCCCGAGGCACATCGGTAGGAGGCCTGCCGCCACCAGAGACGCGGAACCGCCGCTCGAACCTCCGGGAATTCTGCTCGGATCACGCGGATTTAATACCGCCCCATAATGCGGATTATCAGACGTAATTCCATACGCAAGCTCATGCAAATTCGTCTTGCCGATGCTGACCGCCCCGGCCTCGCGCAACAGTCGCACTACCTCGGCATCGTGATCGGGCACAAACTCCCGGTACAACAGCGAACCACCGGTGGTCCGAACGCCGCGCGTATAAAACAGATCCTTATGTGCAGTGGGAACGCCATGCAATGGCCCGCGGTCAACGCCTCGGGCCATCTCGCCGTCACGCTCTTTCGCTTCTTCCAGCGCTTCATCCGCGGTGACAGTAATCAGGCTGTTGAACTTATCCCGCTCCTTCACGTCAGCGAGCGTTTGCTGCATCAACTCGACGCACGATATTTTTCGCCCGCGCAGAAGAGCTCCGATCTCGCGAATCGTCATGACTCTCGCAGATCCGTGAACGGCACAAACACCGGAGCCGGTTCATCACTGATCGCCAATTTCTGGGTGGAACGCGCAAATGTCTGCCGAAGTCCCTCCAGTCTCTCTCGCAGCACCTTCTCTAGCTGCTGCTTCGCTTCCTCGTCGGTCATCACTCTCCTACTGAGGCGCAGGGCCGCGCACTACCTGCACAAAGTTCGCGGGATCAATCCACTTGGAAAACGCAGCTTTCACCTGGTCCGCCGTCATCTCAAAATATCGGTTCGCCGCTGTAAATGGCTCGTCGAGCGGAAGCCCGATTCGCGCCCGCGCAATCATGCCGCCGGCTAAATCATCCTCGCTTGACTGAGCCAGCGGAATCTGTCGGAGCAACAGCGCCTTTGCCTGCTGCAACTCCGCCGGACTCACCTCGAACTGCTGCATCGCGTTCAGCTCGCCCTGTATCAAACCGCGCGCCTTGCTCACGTTCTGCGGATCACAACCATAATCGATCAGATACTGCGCTCGGGTCTCACCGGCCTGCAGCGAGTTATCGATGTTATATACATACCCGGCCTTTTCTCTCACGTCGCGATACAGACGAGTCGCATAGAACCCGCCCCCGAGCACATGGTTCCCCAACTGCAACGCATAGTAGTCCGGACTGAAGCGATTCATCTCCAGCTGTTGCGCCAGTTGCACCGTGTCCTGCACTTGGCTCGGATCGGGCACATTCGCAGCCGACGCCTTGTTGCCCGGAACCGGAGGAAGCGTCACTTGCGGTTTGGGTCCTTCGGCTTTCCATTCGCCGAAATACTTCTCCACCAACGGCCGGGCCTCATCCGGGAGGATGTCCCCAATCACCACAATTGTCGTGAGATCCGGTCGGAATGACTTGGCGTGATAATCGCCGATATCGGTATAGGTCAGCGCCGAAACCGTCTTCGGAGTCGTTTCACGCAGCAGCGGATCTCCCGCCGGCAGTAGCGCCTTCGTCAGCGCACGCTCAAACCGGTACCCGGGGCTCTGAAGGGTTCCGCCAGCCAACTCGGCCGTCTGCTGCTGCACCACTTTGAACGCCTCTTCCGGAAGCGCCGGATGAAGCTCGTTATCCGCCAGCAGTTGCAACCCTCTCTCGAAATCCTGCTTCAGTACCTTCAACCCAAAACTCGAACCCGCGCTCTCGCCCGCCGCAATATCGTCCAACGCCTTCTGAAACGCCAGCCTGTCCAGCGTCTTGGTCCCATACGAGAACAGGCCATCGAGAACATCCGCCACTCCGTCCTTGCCCGGCGGCGTCTCCATCTGCTCCTGTGTCTTGATCGACCCCTGCAGCGTGATCGTCGGACTCGTCTTCTCCGTCTGAACAATCAGCCGGATTCCGTTTGCCAGTGTCACATCCGACGCATGAACGGTCTGCTTCGGAACTCGCAGCGATTTCACTGCCGCCTCGGCCCAGTCAGGCAGCGCGACCGGTTTGGTCGGCGTAGTCGTCGTCTTTTCCGATCCCCCGAAGCCTTTCGAGGCCACCGCCTCTCCTGACTGCGCCGGCTTTAGCACCGCCGTGACTGAACTGTCCATCACCAGGTACTTCTTCGCCACGCGGTTGACGTCGTCTACAGTCACTCGTTTGATCGCTTCCACATCCTCGTCGGGTGACTGACGCCCTTCATCCGCCAGCGCCTGCGACCACAGCGTCGCGAGGTTGCTGATTGAATTGCGCCCGAACTCCGCGCCCGCCACCTCGCCCTTCTTCGCGGCCTCCACCAGATCGGCTGGAAGTCCATTGGCGGCGTAGTTCGCCACAATCGTTTGCAGCTCCTTGTTGATCGCCGCCGAATCCGCATCGGGTGCAATCGCGGCAAATGCCATCAGGACGCTCGCCTTCGGGAATGTCTCCAGCATCTCGGCCCCAGCTGTCAGCGCCTTGTTCTGCGGGACGAGCCCATACAGGTCGCCACGCTGGCTTGCCAACACGTCACTTAATACGCGCGTCGCCGCATAATCTGGATCCGCCGATCCCGGGAGCCGGAACGAAACCGTCGCAATCGTATATGGCAAATTGCTGTCCATCGTGAACGTGTCATTCTTGACAGCCTGGAACTGAGCATCCGGATGAGGCGGCAACTGCTTCCGCGGAATCGCTCCGTAATACTCTTTGATCTTTGCCATGGTCGGAATCGGATCGACATCGCCCGTGATCACCAGAATCGCGTTGTTCGGCGCATACCACTTGTCGTGGAACTCCTTCAGCATCGCGGCCGTTGTTTTGTCGAAGGACGGCTTCGATCCCAACGCATCCTGTTCATACGGCGACCCTGCAAAGAACGCCTTATTTAACCGCACCACCAGCTTGTAAGTCGGACTCGACAAATCTCGCGAGACCTCCTGCTCAATCGCCCCGCGCTCCTGCGCCCACTGGTCTTCCTGATCCTGCACGCTCGCCATACAAGCCGAATCCAGGCGCAGAGCCACATCCAAATCCTGCGATGGCACAGTCACAAAATACTGCGTGATATTCTGCTGCGTATCGGCATCCATGGCGCCCCCCAGCTGCGCGTAAATCGCGGCAATCTGGTCCGCGCTCAAACCATTGCAGCCGCGGAACGTCATATGCTCCTGCGCATGCGCGGTGCCTGGGAAACCTTTGGGAGTCTCGCTCCCGCCAACCAGGTAGTTCTGCTCAAGCGTCGCCACCGGAGCAAACGGGTCTCGCACGATCACCACGCGCAGCCCGTTATCAAGTGTGGCGCGCGTCACGTCAGGAGCATTGTTCGCCTGAGCGACACGAACCCCGCAAAACGGAACCGCAAGGGATAGGGAGAGGGTGAGAAGAAGGGAAAAACGCATGAAGACTCTTCAGCTTCAGCTTACGGTAGCCGTCCTCTGCCTCCGGTCATAATGGTAGGCCGTGGCCTTCGACTTCTTCCGCTCCCCATCTGAAACTGCCCCCACGGTGAGTATTCCAGCAATGGGGCTTAGCTTGGTGGTGCTGCTCCCGCCCAGTGTGTCGGGTGGTGAACTGACGGTAGTCGAAACTACCAACGCCCCTCGCTTCGGGCCGCCTCTGCACCGACATACAGAGACCGAGGTGTTCCACGTCCTCGAAGGCAAATATCTTTTCGAGGTGGACGGCCAGCGTTTTCACGCATCGGCTGGAGAAGTAGTCAGTGTGCCCGGTGGCGCAGCCCACGCCTTCGTCAATGTGACCGAACACCCCGCACGGCAGCTGATAATGATCCTACCTGGCATGGACGCGGAGAAATTCTTTATCGGGTTAGGCCGCCTGATGGCAAACGGTCGACCTGCGAAACCAGACCTGGATATGTTCGGGGCCGAGTGGAAGGTCGAGTTCCTCGGCCCGCCGTTGTCAATCTAGCACTCAGAGTCGTGGCGTAGTGGCCCGAAAATCTGGGCTATTATGAACTTCACTCGGAGGAACCTCATGCGACGCCGAATCTGTTCTGCCTCGATCTGCTCTGCCTTGGTGCTGTCCATCTGCTCCATCTTGCAGGCCGCTCGCCCCCCCTGATTGATCGCGATGCATTCTTCGGCGAAATCAAAATCACCGCCGCGCAGATCTCGCCCGACGGCAAGTACGTCTCCTTCCTGAAACCCTATAAAGGAACCCGCAACATTTGGGTGAAAAAAGCAGGCGAACCCTTCTCTGCCGCCAAGCCGATGAGCGCGGAAACGAAGCGTCCGGTCCCCGTCTACTTCTGGAGCCGCGACAGCCGCTATCTCTTCTACGCCCAGGATCAAGCAGGCGACGAGAACTATACCGTATTTGCACTCGACCCTACGGCCGCTCCGGCCGCTGGCTCCGAAGTGCCTCCGGTTCGAAATATCACCGACGCGAAAGGAGCACGCGCCGCGATCTACTCGCTTCCCAAGAGCGATCCGAACACCATGTACATCGGGCTGAACGATCGCGATAAAGCCTGGCACGATCTTTACAAGCTAGACATCGCATCCGGAAAACGCACGCTGCTCCGAAAGAACACCGATCGCGTCGCCCAGTGGGTCTTCGACAACAAAGGCGACCTGCGGCTTGCGATGCGAACCGATGACAAAGGCAATACGGAGATTCTGCGCGTCGATGCCGCACAGTTCACCCCTATTTATTCCTGCGATGTGCTCGAAAGCTGTGACCCCATTCACTTTGATGCTGCCAATCAGAAGGCATATCTTATGACCAATAAAGGCCCCGAGGCCGATCTCAGCGAGCTGCAGTTACTCGACCCCGCGACCGGCGCTACGTCCTTAGTGGAGCGGGACCCTCTCAAGCGGGTCGATCTGCGAAACGCCATATTCTCAGATGCCACCGACCAGTTACTCGGAACTGTCTATGATGACGACCGCGAGCGTGTGTATTGGAAAGACAAAACCTACGAAGCCGATTACAAGTGGCTGCAATCCAGGCTCCCCGGCATGCAGTTCGACTTCGCCTCCCACACCGAAGACGAAAACCTGTGGGTGATTTCGGCCGCCAGTGATGTCGAACCGGGCGCTGCGTACCTGTTCGATCGCAAAGCGAAGAAGCTCGAACTGCAATACCGCGTTCGAGACGAAATTCAGCGGGATGCGCTAGCACCGATGCAGCCCCTCCGCTACAAGTCCTCCGACGGACTGGAAATCCCCGCTTACCTCACCTTGCCCAAAGGGGTTCCCGCGAAGAATCTCCCTCTTATAGTGTTCCCGCACGGTGGCCCGTGGGGGCGCGATGAGTGGGGCTATTCCACCTTCCCGCAATTCTTGGCGAACCGTGGCTATGCCGTACTTCAGCCGAACTTCCGCGGCTCGGCTGGCTTCGGAAAGAAATTCCTCGACGCCGGTAATGGCGAGTGGGGACGCAAGATGCAGGACGACCTCACCTGGGGCGTCAAATACTTAATCGCTCAGGGCATCGCCAATCCGAAACGAGTTGGTATTTCGGGCGGCTCTTATGGTGGTTATGCAACTTTGGCCGGCGTCGCATTCACCCCGGACGTCTATTCCGCTGCCGTCGCGATCGTCGCCCCGTCGGATCTCGTCTTTCTGCTCAAATCCATTCCGCCCTATTGGGAGGCTGCACGAAAAATGATGTACACCAGGATGGCCGATCCCAATACTCCGGAAGGCAGGAAACTCCTCGATGCGGAATCGCCTGTCAACGCTGCCGACAAGATCAAAACGCCGCTCATGGTCGTCCAGGGCGCCAACGATCCCCGCGTTAATAAGCGGAACTCCGATGAAATCGTCATTGCCGTTCGCAATCACAAGATCCCGGTCGAATACCTGGTCGCGCCCGATGAAGGGCACGGCTTCGCGCGCCCCATCAACAACCTCGCTATGGTCGCCTCGATGGAGCGCTTCTTCGCGAAATACCTCGATTCCCGCTTCCAGGAATCCATGCCGGCCGACGTCTCGTCCCGCCTGAAGGAGATTACCGTGGACCCGGCGTCCGTTGAATTAGCTGCTCAGGTGGACACGTCGCAGGTCGGCCTGCCCGCTCTCGCCCGGGATCTCGTCCCCGAAATTCGCAAGTACAAGGTGACAGTTCAGGCAGGTGGGCAGACCATTCCACTGGATCTGGTCGCCGAAGTGAAAGATCAGACCGGTGCCTGGCTCGTCACCGAAACGATGACCGGTCCAATGGGCACGATGTCTGACACTGCCTTCCTTACAAAGGGAAAGCTCTCCCCGACGGAGCGCCACGTGAGGCAAGGGCCCGTGGCTATTGACCTGACCTTTTCGACGGATAAAGTCAGCGGCGTCATGGCCATGAATGGCCAGTCGAAACCCATCGCGGTCGATCTCGGTGGCCCGGTGTTCGCCGATTCGGCCGGAGCCTTCGAGTCTATCTCCGCGCTTCCCCTATCGGACGGCTACAAAACCGTCTTCCGCGATTTCGACCTCCAGAAGCAGATGCCGGATTACCAGCAACTCGCCGTGGTGGGAAGCGAAAGCGTCACTGTCCCGGCCGGCAGCTTCGAGGCCTTCAAAGTGGAGATGGTTCGTACCGACGTCCCGGACAAGCTCACGTTATGGGTCGCCAAGGACAGCCACAAAGTGCTGAAGTACGATGGCTCGCTCAGCTCGAACGGCGGAGCCGCATTGCACGGTGAGCTTCTGCAGTAAGCTCTACGGCTGAACCGTCAACTCATTTACCACGCGCGTCACGCCGTCCAGACTGGAAACGGCGCGCTCCGCCTGGCGCTTCTGGTCCTCAGACGAAACGGTTCCACTCAGTGTCACCACTGACCCGGACACGTCAACGTTTACCGTCGAAACTGAGGAGAGTCCGACGTCGCTAGCCAGCTTTGCTTTCACCTTCGCCAGCATCCCGGCGTGGCTCAGCTTCGCACCAGTCTTCCGGCCCTCCTGCCGCGCCACATCCCCGGCATGATCCAGCTTCTCTCGGGCACTGCTGGTTGCACCAGTGTCTCCCGGATGCTGCCCGTCCAGCGACTTGCCGATCTTGGCGTTTAACTCTCGTACCTTCTCTTTGGCCTCGTTCCCAAGCTTCCGGGCTGCCGTAGCGGTCTTCTCTCCCGCCTCGTCCGCTTTCTCTCGCGCTTTCTCCTGGTCCGCGTGACTGCAGCCACCAAGCACGACAATCAACCCTGTGAAAAGCACGGTAGCGAATCTCATCGGCAGTTCGATTCCTGTCCAATGGATCCCGTTTCGCCCGACTCAGATTAATCCGTACCGCTGGTGGCCATCCCACTCCTCCGATCAGCGAGAGCAAGATCTCGTCTTTTCCACTCAGGTTATGAAGCATCCCTGCCGATAAGGATCACAGGTTACAAATGGATTCTGTACTGATAGCGAAAAAAACAATCTCGATCTG
>JAOAPP010000708.1 GCA_025462985.1 Bryobacterales bacterium
CCAGGCCGGTATATTATTCCGGGCGTGTTCCGTGTTCTAACGTTTATTGCCTATATTCCTGCTGCCGTAATGACAATTTAATTCGGTTCTAATTTCCGCCTTCCCCGAGCTCGGATTGTCTCCCTCGCGCCCCTCCTGCGATCTCGCAGCGAAACGGCGCGCAGGTGACCCCGCACAGCGATCTAAACTGAGAATGATAATGGTCCGCGTTCCTTTCACCTTTCCTTGTGAGCTAGCCCGGAACTGCCGGCCTGCCGGAACCCGGCGAAAGTTTGTACGCCCGCTGTGATCCACCCGGCAACCCGCGAACTGCTTCAATCGGCCGCAAGGCAGCCGTCCTTCCAACTCTTACTGCAACGCCTTACCCGAGGCGAAACCGGCCCATTCTCCGTTTCCGGGCTGGTGACCACGGCGAAGGCCCTTTATGCTGTTCTCCTTTATCAGGCAACGGAAAAGCCGATTTTTCTGCTGGTCGACGGTAATAAGGAAGCCGAAACCTTGCTGGAGTCGGTGGAGGCATTCTTTGAGCTCCTCTTCGAAGGCCGGGATCTGCCCCCGCCCCAGCTCATCCCCTCGCTCGACGTGCTTCCTCATCAGCGCATGTCCACCCACAGTGAGATCGCTGAAGCGCGCGCGGTCGGCCTGTGGCGGCTTTCTGCCCGGCGCATCCCGATCACAATCGTCCCCATCGCCTCCGCGCTGCTCCGCACGGAATGCGCGGAGTTCTATCGCCAGCTTTCCCTCAACCTGCGAGTGGGCGAAGAGCTGCCGCTCGATGATCTGGTCCAACATCTGGAAAGCATCGGATACGAGCGGCGGGAACCGGTCGAAATGGTCGGCGAGTACTCGCTGCGCGGCGGAATCTTCGACGTTTTTCCGGCCGAGGCCCAGCGCCCGGTCCGCGTGGAATTCTTTGGCGATGAGATCGAGTCCATTCGCCAGTTCGACGTGGAATCCCAGCGATCGGTCTTGAAGGTGACATCGGCAACGCTGCTGCCCCTCGCCGAGTACCCCCGCTCCAGGTCGCTCTTGCGGGAACTGGCCAATGCGGCCGAAGCCGCCGATTTGGACCTTTCCAATCCTGGGGAAGTTTTTCCTGGCTGGGAGTTCCTCGTCCCCCTGGTGCGGCCCAGGAAAAACAACATCTTTGAACTCCAGCCCGAAGCACTCGTTCTCCTGGACGAGCCCGAAGCAATTCGCTCCGCGGCGGATCGCCTGTGGCAAAGGCTGGACCATCCCGACCGCCCGGCTCCCATCGAACCGGAGAAGAACTTCTTGAAGTGGGAAGAGCTCGCCCAGACGATCGGAACAAGAGCCCAGGTCAATTTCGCAGAGCTGGAATTGCTGACTGGACAGGAGGATGTCTCAAACAGCTTGCACATCCCCAGCCGGCCCTCGCTCGGTTTTCATGGCAATATCCCGATGGCCGTGGCGGAAGCGAAGAACCTGATCGAGGCGGGCAACCGCGTGGCCTTCTTCGCGCTTTCCACTGGTGAAATCGAGCGCCTGGCCGATGTCCTGCAGGAATACTCCGTGCCGTATCAACTGGGGCTCGAGTCGGCTTCCGGAACCAAGCCGTCATTGGCCGAGCGAACCTACTATGCGGGTGCTGTTTCGAACACGTTCCTCATTAAAGGCTGTGTACGCCGCGGCGCCGTCTTGGTCGATTCGGAACTGGCGATCCTCGGGTCGGAGGATCTGTTTGAAACCTCCGACCTGATCGCGCGCCAGCCGAGCAAATCGCAATTGGCTGCCTTTGCCGCCGACATTGCCGATCTAAAGCCCGGCGACTTCGTGGTTCACGCCACGCACGGCATTGGCCAGTTCCTTGGCATCCGCGAAATTACCCAGGGGGACGGCAAAGGCGACTTCATGCTGCTGGAGTACGCGGGCGATTCGAAGCTCTACGTCCCACTCACCCGGCTCGATCTGGTCCAGAAGTTCCGTGGTGCGGGCGAAGCCAAACCGCATCTCGATCGCCTGGGCGGCGTCAGCTGGGAAAAGACCAAGTCTCGCGTCCGAGCCAAAATGCGCGACATGGCGGACGAGCTGCTGAAACTCTACGCTCAGCGCCGCATGGCCAAAGGCTTCGCATTTTCCTCAGATAGCAACTGGCAGCGTGAGTTTGAGGATTCCTTCGAGTACTCCCCGACCAAAGACCAGGTCAATGCGGTCGAGCAGATCAAGAGCGACATGGAAAGTGACATGCCCATGGATCGACTTCTCTGCGGGGATGTCGGCTTCGGTAAGACGGAAGTAGCCATGAGGGCCACCTTCAAGGCGCTTGGCGACGGAAAACAGGTCGCGGTTCTGGCTCCCACCACGGTGCTTTCATTCCAGCATTTCGAGACCTTCAAACGGCGCTTCGCCTCCTTCCCGGTTCGAATCGAACTGGTGAGCCGTTTCCGCAGCGCCAAAGAGGTGAAGGCTGCCCTGGAAGAGGTGGCCGCGGGAAAGATCGACGTCCTGATTGGAACGCACCGGCTGCTCTCGCAGGATGTCGTCTTCAGCGATCTTGGGCTGCTCATTGTGGATGAGGAGCAGCGCTTCGGCGTTCGACACAAAGAGCGCCTGAAGCAGTTGCGTCATAACGTTGACGTGCTGACCATGAGCGCCACGCCCATTCCACGAACCCTCCACATGTCCTTGCTCGGTTTGCGGGACATGTCCGTGATTGAGACCCCGCCCAAGGACCGGCTGTCGATCAATACGGTGGTTGCGCATTTCAACCCCAATCTGATCAAGACCGCCATCGAACAGGAACTGGCCCGCAATGGGCAAGTGTACTTCGTCCACAATCGCGTCGACACCATATTCATGCGCGCCGCGTTTATTCGAGAGCTGTTGCCCGATATTCGGATTGGGGTCGGTCACGGGCAGATGGGTGAAGCGGAGCTCGAAAAGGTCCTGCTGGGATTTATGAGGCACGAATACGACGTGTTCGTGTGCACCACCATCGTAGAGAATGGCCTCGACATTCCGCTGGCCAACACCATCATCATCGAGAATGCCGAGCGCTACGGTTTGAGCGAGCTGTATCAGCTGCGCGGCCGCGTTGGCCGGTCGAATCGCCGCGCTTACGCCTATCTGCTGGTTCCGGTAGACACCCAGCTCAGTGAGGTGGCGCGGAAACGCCTGGCGGCTCTCAAGGAGTTCAGCGATCTCGGCGCCGGTTTCAAAATCGCCGCTCTTGACCTGGAGCTTCGGGGTGCCGGCAACCTGCTCGGCGGCGAACAGCACGGCCACATCGAGGCGGTAGGCTACGACACCTACGTGCGGCTATTGGAAGAAAGCGTCAGAGAGCTAAAAGGCGAGGAGGTCCCGCTCGAGATTCACTCTACCCTGAACCTCGGCCTGGATATCCGCATTCCCCCCGCATACATCGCGGACGAAGCGCAGCGTCTTCGCTCTTATAAAAGGGTGGCGGATGTGAAGGAAGCCGCGCAGGCGACGAAGGTTCTGGACGAGCTCGCCGACCGCTACGGGCCGGTGCCGGAAGAAGTTCGAACCCTGGTCCAGTTCGCGATGCTGAAGAGTTTCGCTGAACGGGTTGGAATCGAATCGATTGAGCGCCGCCAGGGGATAGCGAATATCAAGTTCCATCAGCAGTCCAAAGTGGACCCGTTCAAGCTGATGAACCTGGTCAAAACCACTGCAGGTGCGCAATTCACTCCTGCCGGTGTTCTGAAGCTGCCGCTCACAAACGGCGCAACTCCGGAGCGCCTTTTGGGGGAGCTTCAGGGCGCAGTGGAAAAGCTGGTTGACGTACCTGTGGAAGCCTCGAAAAAGTGAACCCGCGGGCGGGAGTTGTTTCGTCAAACCTTCCGGAGTCTTGCGATAATGAGTTTTCTTATGAGATGGAAGTTGATTAGCGCCTTTGCGGCCGCAAGCCTTTGTTTCGCGGCGGATGTTCAGGTGATTGACCAGATCGTTGCGAAGGTGAACGGCGATATCGTGAGCGAGGATGAACTTCAGCGGACCAAGAAGGAGCTGGGGCAGGAGCTGAAGAACCAGGGAACTTCGGCAACGCAAATCGACGAAGAGGTCCAGAAGCGTAGCAAGGATATGTTGCGCGACCGTATCGACGAACTTCTCCTGGTTCAGAAAGCCAAGGAGCTCAACATCAATGTCGATTCCGATGTCACCAAGTACATGACGAATCTTCAGCGTCAGGCCGGCATCGCCGACACAGACAAGTTCCATGAGTATGTGCGCCAGGGGACGGGGCTGCCCTTCGAGGATTACCTTTCAGAGACGAAGAACCAGTTCATGACTCGCGAGGTGGTAGGGCAGGAGGTCGGCCGGCACATCAGTATCAGCGAAAAGGAACTGAGGGACTACTACGAGAGTCACAAGTCAGACTTCGTCAAGGAAGAAAAGGTTTATCTGAGCGAGATCCTGGTCTCAACGGAAGGTAAGGACGCAGCGGGCGTCGCCGCCGCTGAAAAGAAAGCCAAGCAACTCTCGGCCGCGGCAGCCAGGGGAGAGCGATTCTCTGATCTGGCACGCGACAACTCAGATGCAACCACCGCCAAAGCGGGGGGACAGCTCGGCGGCGGATACAAGAAGGGCGATCTGGCAAAGAGTTTCGAGGAAGCGGTCTGGAATCTGCCGAAGGGATCGGTGACTCAGCCCATTCGGATTCCGACCGGTTGGGAGATTCTCAAAGTGGAAGATCATACCAAGGCCGGTCTCGAACCCCTGGCCGAGGCCAAGCCAGAGATCGAAAACGCGCTTTATGGTCCCAAGATGCAGCCGAAAGTACGCGAGTATCTGACCGGACTCCGTAAAGCCGCATTTCTCCAGGTCAAGCCGGGGTTCGTCGACACCGGTGCGGCCCCGGGACAAAATACGAAATGGCAGGATCCGGTGCAGCTGAAGCCGCAAACAGTCACCAAGGCGGAAGTGGAGCAGAAGACGCGGCACAAGCGGCTGCTGTGGGTGGTTCCGATTCCAGGCACCGAGACCACCGTCGAAGGAAAGAGCAGCTCTCGCTAGCAACCGTATGAAGTCGCCTTACGTGGATGGGCTCGTTCCCAATGAATTGGTTACGGCCCACTTCCTGGTGTTGTCCAAGGAAATCAGGCAGAAGAAGACCGGGGAGCCGTATCTGTCTCTCTACCTCGCCGATCGCACCGGCGAGGTAGAAGCGAAAATGTGGGACAGCGTCGCGGAGGTGATGGATACCTTTGAACGGGATGACTTCGTCAAGGTCAAAGGAGTGGCCCAGCTTTACCAAAGCCGCACCCAATTCACTATTCACCGCCTGAAGCGCATTGAGGACAACGAAGTCGATTTCGCCGACTACTTTCCCTGTTCTCAACGGGACATCGAACAGATGTTCTCGGAGCTGCAGGAGATCATTGCAGGGGTAGGCAACCCGCATCTCCGCGGGTTACTAACGGCGCTGTTCGCGGATCCCGCACTGGTGGAACGCTACAAGATCGCACCCGCGGCCAAGAGCATCCACCACGCGTATCGGGGCGGTTTGCTAGAACACGTGCTCTCTTTGTTGAAGCTGGCAAAGATTGTCGCGCCGCATTACAAAGAAGTCGATCTCGATCTCATGGTGGCCGGCGTCGTTCTGCATGACATCGGCAAGGTCGAGGAACTGCGCTATGAGCGAAGCTTCAGCTACAGTTCCGAAGGCCAGCTATTGGGCCACATCATCATCGGGCTGCGCATTCTGGGAGACAAGCTGGCCAGCATGCCGGACTTTCCGCCCAGATTGAGAACCCTGCTGGAGCACATGCTGATCAGCCACCATGGGGAGCTGGAGTTCGGCTCTCCCAAGGTTCCGCAATTCGCCGAGGCCTTGCTCCTGCACCACCTGGATAATCTCGATTCAAAGATGGAAGCCATGAAGAACGCGCTCCGCCGCGACACTCAGGATGGCGAGTTCACCGGCTGGGTCAATTCTCTCGAAAGGTCGCTGCTGCGGAAAGAAAGGTATCTCGCAAACGCGCCCTCTGCGCCCGTGACAGTGGCTGAGGCGTCGGCATCGACAGTTTCCAAGCCACCGCCTCCACCAACTCCATCGGTGGCTCCGCAACCTGCTCCGGCACGCCCTGAGCGGCCTGAACGCCGGCCCGCTGCGCCCACCTTGTTTGGCGAAAAATTGCAGGCGGTTCTCGACACCCGCAAGTAGCCCCGGGTGTTAAGATTATGAGTTGTCAGGCTCCGGGCTTCGTGCAATGGGCGGTCGTAAACCCCGCCAGGTCCGGAAGGAAGCAACGGTAGCGGCTTAGCTCGTGTGCCGCGGATCACCCGGGGTCCTGGCAATCTGATTTCTCCCCCATTC
>JAOAPP010000721.1 GCA_025462985.1 Bryobacterales bacterium
CGGCCTTCAAGTCCCTGAAGAGTAAAGATGGGGAGGTAGACCGCTATGATGATGGCCACGCCAAACAGGATCGGCCGCGCGACCTCGTGGGCAGCCATTCGCACCTTCTCGCGAACGCCGGCATCTTCGCCTTCATCGCCCTCGAGACGGCGCACCGCGTTCTCGATCATGACGACGGATCCATCGACAATCATTCCGAAGTCGACCGCGCCCAGGCTCATGAGATTCGCGGAGACGCCGAAAGCAGCCATTCCGGCAAACCCAAACAGCAGGGCCAGCGGAATAACCGAAGCTACGATCAGCGCGGCGCGCCAGTTCGCCAGAAAAATCAGCAGCACCAGCAGGACCAGAATGCTGCCTTCGATCAGGTTGTGTTTAACCGTCGCAATGGTGGCATCGATCACTGTGCTCTGGTCGTAGAAAGGCAAGACCTTCACGCCGGGCGGGAGCTTCAGCTGTGCAATTCGCTGCTTGATCGCCTTGATCATATTGTTCCCGTTGGCGCCTTTGACGATGATGACCATTCCGCAGACCGTTTCGCCTTTGCCGTCGCGCATCACGGCCCCTTGTCGCGGATACGGCCGTTCGACGATGTTCGCCACGTTCTTGAGAAGCACCGGAACGCCGTTGTGAGACTTGACCACGATGCGTCCGAGATCCGGAATACCAAGCGTTCTGCCGATGCCTCGAATTGTGTATTGCTCTTCGTTGTGCTCAATGAAGCCGCCGCCGAAATTGGCGTTGTTGGCCGACACCTGCTGAACTACATCGTGAACAGTGATTCCGTACCGCTGCAATGTCAGCGGGTCGACCTCTACCGTGTACTCTTTCGTGTAGCCGCCCCAGGAGTTGATTTCACTCACGCCGGGGATGGTTCGCAGATCATAACGGATGTCCCAGTCGTGAATGGTCTTCACGTCCATCAGGCCCATGTTCTGTCCTTGCACCGTGTATTGATAGACTTCGCCGAAGGCAGTCGCGAGCGGTCCAAGCTGCGGCTCGAGACCGGCGGGAATGCGAGCGCGCGCTTCTCCCAGCCGCTCGTTCACTAACTGGCGGGCAAGGTAGATATCGGTGGAATCGTCGAAGACGACCGTGATCATGGAGAGGCCCAGCTTAGATGCCGAGCGCACCACTTGTGTGCCAGGCATACCGATCAGGCTGGTCTCGATTGGAAAGGTGACCAACTGCTCCACCTCAACAGGTGACATCCCGGGCGTCTCAGTGGTAACGACGACTTGGACGGGCGTCAAGTCCGGATACGCTTCAATGTTGAGATGCAGCATTGTGTAAATGCCGCCGGCCACAAGTCCGAGCAGCAAAACGAGCACGATCCAGCGATTCTTGAGAAAAAAGTCGAGCATGGGTGTCAGCTACTCACCAATCTGGCTCTTCAGCATGTCGGATTTAACAACAAAACTGCCCTTCACGACCACCTGGTCTCCCGGCTTCAGGCCGGCTGAGATCTGCGCTTCACCATTCAATCGATGAGGGATCTGCACCGCTCGTGCTTCGAAGGTCTCGTTGTCCAGTCGCGCGAAAACCACCGCGCTCCCGTTAATGTCCTGCACCGCTTCCTCCGGCACAAAGATCGAATTGGTGGATGAGCCTTCGTCGATTTGCGCATTGGCATACATGGCCGGGCGAAGTTTCGCTTCTGGATTCGGGACCACGATTCTGACCTGCAAAGTGCGCGTCTGTGGATCGAGTTCGGTTCCCAGCCTCTGGACGCGCCCAGTGAAAGCCTGATTGGGAAAAGCCTGCGTCAACAGGCTGGCGCGGTTCCCGACCCGCAGCTTCGAGATGTCCGTTTCACTGACCGACGCCATCATCCAAACGGTGGTGAGTTCCGAGATTGTGAAGACTTCCTCGCCCGGTTCGACCACAGAACCGGGCGTAATCTTGCGATCGATCACCGTGCCTGCCATGGGGGCGACGATCGGAACCAGTTCGGTCGTTTCATTCAAGTTGGGCAAAGCGGAGGCAGGAAGCGCCAGGATGTCGGTCAGATGGGCCTCCTCCTTCGTGACGCTGATCTTTGCGTTTGTGAGGCCGGTCTCCGCGGCCCGGAGATCAGTTTCGGATTTCTCCACTTCCTGACGCGAGGCGGACTTCAATTGAAAGAGCCGGTTCATTCTGTCCCGCATTCGGCGGGAGTAATCCACGTTGTTCTCCTGGTGCTTCACGTCGGCGAGTGCAGTTTCGTAAGCCGCCCGCGTTTCATGCACATCGTGGCTGTGCATGCGGGCCAGGATCGTGCCTTTTTGGACGAAATCGCCAACAGTGGCCGAGACCTGCACGACGCGGCCGTCCGTGTAAGAACCGACGTGCGAAGTCAGTTCCTCGTCAAGTACAACCTGGCCGGCCGCAACCAGATATTGCGGCAGCGAACGAAGTGATACAGCCGCTACCTTGATGCCCGCCTTTTGCTGCGCGGCGGGATCAATCTTTACCTGGTTTGCCCCACCGGACTTTACATCCTGGGCACTGTCCTTCTTTTCGGCTTTTGCGCCTCCGGTGTCTCCGTTCATTCCGCAGCCTTGCAGCAGGAGCGTAATTACCATCGCCAAACCGGCATACCAATGTGAAGCACCGCAGTATTGGCGCATCATTTTATCTCCCCCGCAGCCAAGGTCAGATTGACGATGCTCTGTTGCAAGTCGACCAGGGCCCTGTAGTACTGAGCTTGAACATCAATTCGGTTGCGCTCGGCATCGAGCAGACGGATGAGATCGATTGCTCCCTCACGATATGCGGCGCGAGCCAGACGCTCACTCTCACGGGCCTTGTCTAGCGTGGCAGGGAGTAATTCGACCAGGCCCTGTTCATCATGGTAGGCACGCTCGGCCCCTTCGAGCTCCGCCCGGATATTCGCCTCGGTGTAGGCGAGATTCGATCGAGCGATCCGCGCCTGTGCCATCGCACTCGCGATGTTTCCCTGATTCCGATTGCGGACAGGGATATCGATCTGCACGGCGGCGTAGAGGGTGTCCAAGCCAGAGACGCGTTTGTATCCGCCAAACACCTCTGGGTCGGGCTTGGCATTTGCCCGCTGCAGCGAGACGTTCGCTTCGGCTTCAGCGATCCGCTCACGCGCCACTCGCGCCTCGGGACGGCTGTTCAGCACCCTCTCCACTTCCGGCAGGATGACGGCTTTGCGGCTATCCAACGGATCTACTAGCTCAGTGGGAGGGAAATCGGTGCGTCCCATCGCTCGGTACAACTCCACGGTTGCGACGTCAGCATCGCGAGCGGCCGTCAGGGACTGCACCCGAACGCGGTCTCGCTCCACTTCGACTCTCATGAGATCCGCTTCCGCCATCACGCCTTCCCGCACGCGATTCCTGATGTAATTTGCATCTTCTTCGTAGGTCTGCAGGTTTTCGCGGAGCAGGTCCCGCATCTTGGCTGAGCCAGCAGCGTTCCAGTACGCTGCGCTGACCCTGCCTCGCAGCAGGCGAGTTAGCAGGTCGCGTTCCAACTCAGAGGTCCGCACCGTAGAGGAAGCCAGATCGACGCGCCGGCTTCGCTTTCTTCCTGCCTCGAAGACTTGGCCGAAGTAGAGGTAATCTTCTGTCGTGTTGACGAAGTTATGATTCTGGTCGCCCCAGAATCGAACATCTTCCGTTTGCGTTACAAACCGCGGATTGGGGCCCAAGCCAGCCTGGATACGTTCGGCGCGCGTTTGATCGATTCGCCCCTGCGCAGCGTCCATCTGGGGATTACTGGAGAGCGCCTGTTGGATCGCGTCGTCGAGCGTAAGACGGACCTGGGCTTGTGCCGCCATGCGGAAGGCGATGAGGGTACAAGCCAAAGCTAAACATTTCATTCGGGACAAACAGAAGCGCATGCGGAATATATCCATTGGACAACTGTCGAGCATATGCGGGTGCGAATAAAAAGATCGCATCGGCATGAAACTGAATCAACTATCTTTGATTGATCGCCTATTTATTCCAGGTGTCGCCACGCGCGGGCTGGGTTGACAATTTCATCTTAAGGGGCCCCCGAAGTGGATCAGTGAATTCGCTTGCGCTCCGGCGTAGTTCTTGCCTCGAACTGGAGTCTATTCTGTGAAAGAAGAATGCGAATGCGTAGAGCTTGCAATCACCTGACAGCGCTGTCGGTTTTGATCTGCACCGCACGGATCGCTGGCGCACAAACTCCTGCCGCCCAGCCGGACGTAATGGTCCTTAACGACGGTGAGAAGGTCATCGGGCATCTGGAGCGTCAACTGCGTCTACCCTGACGTTCAAAAGCAACATCCTTGGTGAGCTGTCAGTCGACTGGAGCAAGGTGAAAGAACTGCATTCGTCCGGGAAGTTCGCGCCGATTCCTAAAGGCGCCAAACTGAAGTCT
>JAOAPP010000737.1 GCA_025462985.1 Bryobacterales bacterium
GCTACAGCACACCACGCTCTCCGTCTATACCTCCTTCGAAGATCAACGGAAAGCCTTGTCGCTATATCTCCGCTACAAGTCCACCAACGACCGGGCCTTCTCAAAATGCCTGAACGACCTCCTAAAGCTCAGAGCCGAAAAGCGCAAACCAGAAATTGGGTTCGAACGGGAGAAACAACGCGAAGCCAAACTGGCCCGCAAACACGAGGCGCACGAAACCAAAGTCCACTCGGCGAACGCCCGCGCCGCCGCTGAACAGAAACCGGACAACGACATCAGAGGAGTGGTAGAAACCCAGCTCCCAGGTCACGCAGCCGTCCAGTTCAGCCCCAAAAAAGGTGTTCTCTCCACCGCCATCGACAACTTCGCCGCAGAACTTGACGCCGCTCCCGAACTAGCGAAGATACTCAAAGCCGCCTGATGGGAGGACTGACGTAGCGGACCAGGTAAGCTAAAGTCTCGTAAACGAAGCTCTCCTGTTGACACCCAAAAGGGGAGCTGGTACGCTTCTGTAGGCATTCAAAAGGAGACGAGCCGGTGGTCTTTCTACATGCGCTGCGGAGCAAACTTCGAGCAACCCTTTCTCGCCACCGCCGCGACCTCGAGTTAAACGAAGAAATCGAAAGCCATCTAGCCATGCTCGCCGCCGCCTATATGGATCGCGGCGTGTCAGCGCGCGAAGCCTCACTCGCGGCCAGGCGGGACTTCGGTGGAGTCGAAGTCACCAAACAGATCTATCGCGAACATCGCGGCCTGAATCTCCTTGAGAACTTACTCCAAGACCTTCGTCTCGCCCTCCGCTCGCTTCGTAAGAACCCGGGCTTCGCAGCCATTGCAATCGGCTCCCTTGCCATAGGCATCGGATGCAACTCCTCCATGTTCGCCGTCGTCCGCGCGCTGAAGTTTCGCACCCTCCCGGTGCCGAGCCCGCAAGAACTTGTACAACTCCGGAGCTTTTCGCCGGAGTTCAAGAGCACCGTAGACACCTTCTCCTATCCATTCGTAAAGGAACTCGCCAAAGCGAACCTGTTCCGCTCTGCGGCAGCGATGTTCCCGATCGCGCTCTCGCTCTACGACGGCGTCAGAACCTCGCAGGTCCCAGCCGAATTGATTACCGGCGATTACTTTCGGACGTTGGGAGTCAAACCAGCCCTTGGCCGGCTGCTCCTGCCGTCCGACATGACGAGCCTCGGAGCAAATCCCGTCTGTGTCATCAGCTATTCTCTGTGGCAATCCCGTTTCGCCGGACAGCCCAACGTGCTCGAGCGTTCCATCCTCATGAACGGCCGCCGCTTTCAGATTGTCGGAGTGACCGAGCCGGGGTTCCAAGGCTCCGTTTTGTACTGGCCGCATGACGTGGAAGTCCCAGTGTCCATGACGGCCCAGTTCATGCAGGATGTCCCCTGGAAAAGCCCAAACTTCACCTTCTTGTACGTATTCGGTCGCCTCAACCCGGGCCAGATGCGCACTGCGGCAGAAGCTCGCCTCAAAGTCGTCGCTCCGCGAATCGGGTCGAAGATCAGGGATCCCAAAAACCCGGATCAGACTGCCCGTTTCAACCAATTCAGCCTCCTCCCCGCCAGCCGGGGGCCGGGGTTCATGGAAGACAACACCACTCAGCTTTCCTTGCTGAGCGGAGTCGTTGTGCTGACCCTTTTGATCGCATGCGCCAACATCGCCTGCCTGCTCTTAGCCCGAGCCAGTGCGCAGGAACGGGAAACCGCCGTGCAGATCTCTTTAGGCGCACCTCGCACGCGCATTATCCAGCGCTACCTCGCCGAAAGCCTGCTCATCACCGCTGCTGGAGGGGTGCTGGGGCTCATCGCCACCCGCTGGCTCACGCATGTTTTCCTGTACGTTCTTCACTTGGGCTACCTGGAAGTGCAGCCGGATGCCGGAATGCTTCTCTTCTCACTCGGGGCATGCGCCCTCACGGCCCTCCTGTTCGGTCTGTTCCCGGGCTGGCAAGCCTCACGAGTGAATGCCCGGGTCTTCGGATTCCGCGAACATGGAGCTGCCAGAACCAGTCGCAGTCAAAACCTGTTCCGAAAGACGCTGGTAGCCTTCCAGATCGCCCTCGCCACCGTTCTTCTGGTGGGCTTCGCTCTCTTCTTGCGATCGCTCCAGAAAGTCCAGTCCGTCAACTTGGGCTTCGATCCCGATAATGTCGTCATCGCAAATCTCGATCCCGGTAAAGCTGGGCGCTCGCATGCCAAGTCCCTCGAGATCTATCGCGCCGTGCTCGATCGCGTGCGCCTCCTTCCTGATGTGGAATCAGCCACCCTCGCATTCGGCATCCCATTCAGCGGCTTCATTGGACAAGCGAGCTTCGACGCCGCCAAGATGACTGACGCAAAGGTGCAGAGCCGTTTAGTGCCGGCCTCTTCGGTTGCCGCCGACTACTTCCGAACGCTCCGAATTCGCATCCTGCGCGGCCGTGACTTCAATTCGGAAGACCTCAGGAAGTTACACGCTGTCATCGTCAATCGCGCTTTCGTCGATTACTACAAACTCGGCGACAAGGCTGTCGGACATCACTTCAACTTCGACGGCGACATGGAAATAGTGGGCGTCGTTGCCAACGCAAAGGTCCAGACCGTTCGCGAAGAACAGTCGCCGGCTATGTTCTTCCCGGTGACGAACGATTCGAGCGGCCAGCTCTCGGTCATGGCGCGCACCCGCGGAGCAAGCGACACAGTCCTGCGCGAGATCAGGAAAATCGTTCAATCCGTAGACAGCCAGACACCAATGGTCGACGAACAGCGACTCTCAGAACTCGTTTCAAACCAGTCCTTCAACGAGCGCGCCATCACAGCCCTGTGCTCGATCTTCAGCATCTTCGCACTCCTCCTCAGCTGCATGGGTCTCTATGGAGTGGTGGCCTACTCCATCTCCCGGCGCACCCAGGAGATCGGAGTTCGTTTCGCAATAGGGGCCAGTCGGCCCGATGTAGCGCGTCTGTTTTTGAAAGAAAGTTGTGCGTTGATCCTGTCTGGTCTGGCAGTTGGCATTCCTGCGGCGCTCGCGTTGGCGTGGCTGGTCAGGACAATGCTCTTTGGCGTTGAACCCGCTGACCCGTCGGTCATCACCCTCGCGGCCGCCGCATTGACTCTTGCTTGTCTGACTGCCTCCGCCCTCCCGCTCCGCCGAGCCTTTGCCATCGATCCGGCGGAGGCCCTGCGAGGAGAGTAGAACAATGGCAAAAAAGAAAACCGACGTCCTGCAAGGAACGCTCGACCTGATGGTCCTCAAAACGCTCCAAACTCTCGGGCCCCAGCATGGCTACGGGATCGCCCAGCGGATCGGGCACATCTCGGAGAACCTTCTCGAACTGAATCAAGGCACGCTCTACCCCGCACTGCTGCGCCTCGAACAGAACGGCTGGATCAGCTCTGAATGGGGAACATCGGACAACAACCGGCGCGCACGCTATTACTCGCTCACCAAAGCGGGCCGGAAGCAACTGGCAGAGGAAACCGAAAGCTGGGAGCGCTTCTCCGGTGTGATGGCGCGACTGCTCTCCTCCTAGCAGGCTCCTAGGCACTAGGTTTCTTATTCTGCTGCTCCACGAACAGATCGTTGTCGACGCTGAACACACCAGGAGTCGTGTTGGCCTGCATGCCTGCGATCGCTGAATCGGCCGAATTTAAGACGGCGCCCTTCAAGGTGACGTTGCCGTTCTTCACGATGATGTGAATTGCATGGTAGCCAATTGGCGGGTCATTCGTAATTCCCATGGTTCTGGCCGTCATGCTCGTGAACATCCGGCCGCCCGAGGACGAGTACTTGCGCAGCTGCGGTGCGCCGTAAATCTTGCGGTAAAGAATGGCGCGCAAGCGATCGTCATTCGGTGACAACGGCAACACCTCAATCTCGTTCTGCACGTTCTGAACGCCCTCAATCTTCTTGGTCACGTTCTCGGCAGCGCTCTTTAGAGTCGGTCGTGACGCCTCGCCTCGCAGAATAAGTGTGGTCCCCTGGATAGCGAAGTGAATGTCATCGAAGACACCGTACTGTGGCAGCGTGGCGATCGCCTTCTGGATTTCTGTTGCGATGCGGACCAGATCAGGTTGCGAATAAGTCGCCGCCGGCTTATCTTCGGCAATGGCGTGAACAGTGAGACACGCGCCGTAAAGTACGGCGGAAAACAAAAGGGTAAGTCGGACTTTGACCATGGCGTCAACATGATATAGCAGAATTTGGCTCACCGGAGGACTTTGGATAATCATCAGATGGAAACGAACAGGCGCCAATTTCTGCTCTCGGCTTCCTTGGGAAGCGCCGCCGCGACTCTGACCGCAAAGATTGCGCCGCCCGTCCCTTACGGGGCCCTGCCATCTTCCGGTCAGGTTCTGTGGAGCGGCTTGGAGTTCTACAACTTCCTGCATTTCACGGTCAACACCTTCACCGATCGTGAATGGGGAAACGGCGATGAAGATCCCTCGATCTTCAATCCCACTGACTTCGACGCCGACGCAATCCTGGAGACACTCAAGGCTGCTGGAAGCAAAGGCGTCATCCTGACGTGCAAGCACCACGACGGCTTCTGCCTGTGGCCGACCACTACTACGGACCATTCCATCAAGTACAGCCCGTATAAGAACGGAGCGGGTGACATCGTCAAAGAGGTTTCGGAAGCAGCTCACCGGCAAGGACTCAGGTTCGGCGTCTATCTATCGCCCTGGGACCGGAATCAGGCAACCTATGGCGCGCCCAAGTACATTCAGATCTACCGGCAGCAGATGTTGGAACTGCTCACTCACTACGGACCGATCTTTGAGATCTGGCATGACGGAGCGAACGGCGGCAAAGGCTTCTACGGCGGAGCAAACGAGACGCGCACCATTGACAAGCTGCACTACTATGACTGGGCGAACACCTGGAAGCTGGAGCGCCAGTTGCAGCCCGGAGCGGCGATCTTCAGCGACGTTGGACCGGATGTGCGCTGGGTGGGAAACGAGAAGGGAATTGCCGGCGAGACTTGCTGGGCGACTTATACGCCGCGTTCAGCCAAAGGGGACCGTCCAGGTTCTCCTGGAGACGTAAGGGAAGCCGACTCAACAACCGGCACTCGCAACGGCGAGCTATGGATGCCGGCCGAGTGCGATGTTTCCATCCGTCCCGGCTGGTTCTGGCACAAGAGCGAGAACGAAAAGGTGAGGACGCCCGAGGACTTGATGAACCTCTACTTCGAATCCGTCGGACGCGGAGCCAGCTTTCTCTTGAATGTTCCGCCCGACCGTCGCGGTCTGATCCACGAGACAGATACCGCCTCGCTGCGAAGGTTCGGCCGAATCGTCGGTTCGACGTTCGCCAAAAACCTGGCCCACCGTGCAAAGGCGAATGCGTCCAATACTCGCGGCAATGATCCAGCCTTCGGTCCCGCGAATCTCCTCGACGGTTCACCGTGGACGTACTGGAGCACCGATGACGCGGTGAAGACGCCCTCTGTCACGATCGACTTGCCGCATCCGGCAACCTTCAACCTGGTGCGTGTCCGCGAGTTCATTCCACTTGGTCAGCGTGTGGATTCGCTCGCAATCGATGTCTGGCAGAACGATGACTGGACCTCTTTCGGACGGGCGACCAGTATCGGCATCGGCCGCCTCATCCGTTCAGAAAAACCGGTGACGACCTCGCGCCTGCGACTCCGCGTCACACGCGCTGCCGTTTGTCCCGCGCTATCGGAGGTCGGAGTTTTCCACTACGAAGGCTGATTGAGTCGAAATGTGAAGAGAGTGTCTCCGGCCGCGACGAGCACATATTGTTTGCCGTCCAGCATGTAGGAGATCGGTCCCGCGCTCGGTGATGCAGTAAGCCCTGCGTGCCATAGCAGCTTGCCGTTAGCGGGATCGAAGGCCACCAGGTAATTCTCGTTGCCGGTGAACAGAAGCTTTCCAGCAGTCGTGAGTATGGATGAGATCCCGCTGCCGTTCGGCCAGTCGTGACGCCAGCAGATCTTACCGGTCTTATAGTCGATTGCCAGCAGCGCGCCGCCATCGCTCCCGACCACGTTGTCCAGGCCTCCCCAGCCCTCCGGACGTTCCTCCGTGTCTGTGAGATAGAACATGCTGAAGGTTCGATTCGATCCGACATAAAGAAAACCTGTATCGGGGCTGAAACTGGGAGCTGGCCAGTTCGTTGCTCCGCCGGAAGCAGGCGAGACCAGCACACCGTCGACCGTCGGATACTTCGCCGGATTCGGGACTGGCTGCCCCTTGTCGTTCAATCTCTCGGCCCAATTGAGCGTGTCGATAAACGGTTTTGTCAGAATGTTCTCGCACGTCTTTCGGTACAGCACGAACAAGTAACCGTTGCGGCTCGCATGCGCCAGCAGTTTGCGTTTTTGCCCGTTGATCTCGCCGTCAAAAAGAACTGGCGTCTCGGTGGCATCCCAGTCATGCACGTCGTGCGGTGACACCTGGTAATACCAGACCAATTTGCCGGTATCCGGGTTCAGGGCCACGATGGAACACGTATAAAGGTTGTCGCCCTTGCGGCTCTTCTCCGCCATGACGGGATTCGGATTGCCGGTGCCCAGGTAGTAAAGATTCAACTCGGGATCGTAGGTGCCGGGCATCCAGGTCTGTCCAGTGCCGTGAGCCGCAGCATACTCGTCGGGCCAGGTTTCGATGCCGGGTTGGCCTTTGCGCGGTGTGGTCCACCACTTCCATTGGAGCGCGCCCGTTTCGGGATCACGCGATTCGAGAAAGCCGGGGTTGTCGAGGTGATCTCCTCCAATCCCAACCAGGATATGATTGCCCACCACAACTGGTGCGACCGTTGACGTATAGTCAAGCTTCGGATCGGCAATCTCGACCTTCCATCGCTCCTTTCCGGTGTCCGCGTCAAGACTGACCAGGTGGCTGTCTGGCGTTTCAAAGAACAGCCAGTTCTCGTACATGCCCAGACCGCGGTTGCCGATGGTGCTCCCTGTATTCGGCGGGTACTGATAGTGCCAGATTTCACGGCCGGTGCGGATATCGGCAGCCCACACGTTGTTGGGCGCAGTTAAATACAGAACGTCGTTGACCAGCAGCGGAGTCGACTTGATCTGCGTGGTAGGACCCGTGTTCGATCCGCTGAACCGCGCGGCCCATGCCAGCGACAGGTTCTGCACGTTTGACGAATTGATCTGTTTCAGGTCGCTGAAGCGGCGGCCCGAATAGTCACCGTTATAAGTCGGCCAACTGGTAGTCGGATTCTGGCGCAACGCCGCGGGATCCAGCCCTTGACCTTGCAGCCAGGCGGAACATGCGGTGAGCATAAATATGAGTAAGTGTCGGGATGCAATCATTTGAGGCTCGCCAGATAAGCAGTGACGTTATGAATGTCAGCGTCGGTATACTTCTGCAGAAGTTGGGAGTGCGCGGCGAGCGGGTCATGAATGACTACCGCCGGCGTCTCGCCGTCGCGTGCAAAAGAATGGAAGTGTCCATCCGCGTCTCGCAGTGAGACGGTAAAGTCATCGATGCGGTCGAGGGTTCCGGAGATCGACTTACCGGATGGGAGGCTCACTGTAACGGTTGGTTTAGCAGCTCCGGACCGCGCGCCCTTCCTGCCCCCCGGGTGAAGCCACAGCGCCTGCAGCGCAAGAGCCTCGTGCTTGGATCCGATGCTGGCAAGATCGCCAGTCGGGGAGTGACAGGCGTTGCAACCCCCGGCGGAGTTGAAATACTGCTGACCCTTCTTCGCATCG
>JAOAPP010000758.1 GCA_025462985.1 Bryobacterales bacterium
CACCAGCTAAAACCCCGCCTCTCGAACCTAATTTCGGAATCCAGGATAAATGTTCCTGCCGCCCATGGCCTGGCTCGTCCTACTATGTTGACCGGAGGACGGACGATCTGCGGTCCTCAAGCGAGAGTAGATATTGACTGGTTCGATAACCACCTAAATACAGTTGTCATTCCGGCTCTTGGCGCACAAGGAGTGGCACCGGCGAATCTACCGGTGTTTCTCGTCTACAATACTGTCTGGGGAACACCAGCTGTCGACCCTCGTCAATGCTGCATTCTCGGCTACCACTCCGGAACCAACACAATTCCAATTCAGACTTACTCCGTTGCCGATTTTGATGAGACTCGCTATTTCCCTCTAGCCTTTCAGGACACGGCAACGTTATCTCATGAGATCGCGGAATGGGCTAACGACCCTTTCGTGAATAATCTGACGCCCCCGTGGGGAAATACCGGTCAGGTGATAGGCGCATGTCAGAATAACCTCGAAGTGGGCGATCCGCTAAGCAATACGGAAGCACCTCGCATTGCGATGCCGAATGGATTCACCTATCACTTGCAAGAGTTGGCGTTCTTCTCCTGGTTCTACGGTTCACCCTCGGTCGGCATCCATAGTTGGTATTCAAATAACGGATCGTTCCTCACCGATGCCGGCCCTCCGTGCCAACCTCCTGCTTCGAGCAGCGGCTCTAGTCCGACATGGATCATTCGGTAAATCAGAAGCGGCAAGGCTACAGCTCGGCCAGTGTCTCAGCAGGTTGTGATCGACACCGGTGCATTGAACGGCGCTCGAATGCTCGGGTAGGTCGTTGTTCAGCGTTTGGATAGCGATGCCGAGATCGAAGAGCCGGTAGGTTTGCCGTTGTCTCGGGTCATGCTCTGGAGCCAGAAGAAGGAGCAGAGCCGTGTGCCTCCCGTGACGGGCCTTACGTGGTGAAGGCTCGTCGCGGGGTACAGAATCATGTGGCCCGCAGGTAGTTTCACGCTGTGTGGTCTGTAGGTGTTTTCCACGATCAGCTCACCGCCGTCGTATTCGTCGGGGTGCGAGAATACGCCTCTTTCGCGCGGCGCGCAACGAAACAGAAGTGCGACTCCTGTACATTCTGACGGTGTTGCTTCCGGATCACGCACCACCCGGAACGTTGGCGCGTGGGATCAGTCTGCAGTAACGGCGAAGGGTTTGCTTATGCTTAGTCACGTCCGCCACCCGCACGGCTCGAGTGATCGTAAGAGACACGCATCGCAGCGAGCCCTCGATCTATTGATTCTGCAGAAATCTTAGGATACGTTGATTCACAACCTCCGGACGTTCCAGGACAAGCAAATGTCCGGCGTCGGATACGATCTCAACAGAGGCGTCTGGCATCACGCGCCGCGCGCGTTCGGCAGCGGAGCAGGGGTTGTAGAGTACTTCTCTCTCACCAAATAGCAGATACAGGGGCGCCTGGATTCCAGCCAGTTCGGAGTCGGCGAAAACTCCCGGATAAACCTTCATCCGCGGTTTTAGGGTTCTGGTTCCCACGAGCAGTTGCTGGACTACCGCATTGTGCAGCGGAACTCGATCCGCAAAAAGCCAATGCATGATTCTCTCGGCCGCCGAACGACCGGGAACCAGCATCGAAAAAAACAACCCAGCATAGAAGGTCTTCCGCAACGCTATGATGCCGCCCGCAGGTGAGGAGAGCACTACTTTGTTCACCCGCGCCGGTTCGGCTATTGCATAGTTCAGAGCCAGAAAGCTGCCGTACGACGCACCCACGAAGGAAACCATGAGGATGCCAAGCCCATCCAGCAACTCGCGTAACCATGCCACACAGTCCAACCGATTGGCAGGCGGATTCGTCTGGGTGCTGAGCCCCATGTCAGAGGGGAAGTCGACAGCATAACAGCGAAACTCGTTTGAAAGGGTTGGGATAGTCGCGTACCACATCGTTGCGCTAAAAGCCATGGCGGGCAGCAACAAGACCGGCTGTCCACCCGCGGGTCCACATGCAAGAACGTGAGTGATGCCAAACTGAGTCGGGATTTTGAGGGACTCGTGCCGGACGGGCCATAGCTGCAGGCTGACGTCGTAAGCGGCGCGGTAAGACGCCTCCGCTTCTGTTGTCTTAAAAATGGACGCTCTGACCAGGGCTCAAGCATACCTAGGGCCGCAGGTAACACCGCTAGGCGCTTTTAGGCATTGTTACAGCTGGGGAAGACACATCGGCAGGTTACACGCACACTCCACCCTTGCACGCGGCGAACGTCGGTCCCCGGAGGATGCAGACACTGTGCCAGTGTCTATTCGTCGGCTCATTGGATACACTCTGACCGAACCCCTCGATTCGCCGTATCGCATGTCCAGAATCAACCAGCACCTGGAATTGCCCGGTGGCCGCTGCCTGGGCTATGACGAACATGGGCCACTCGACGGTACGCCAGTCTTCTATTTTCACGGCTCGCCCAGCACGAGACTGGAATGGAACCTTTTTAGTAACGGGAGCCTGGAGACGCGGCTCAACGTCCGCGTGATTGCTCCTGACCGGCCCGGCCTCGGCCGTTCAGATTTTCAACCCGGGCGTCGGATCGCCGATTGGCCTGCAGATGTGATCGCGCTCGCCGATCGACTCGAACTTTCAAGCTTCGGCATTTTGGCTTACTCCGGTGGCGGACCATATGCCGTCGTTTGCGCGCTGAAGATTCCGGAAAGACTTACCCGCGTGGCTATTGTCAGCGGAACCGCGCCTTTTGACGAACCCGGGCTGTCCGCTGCCATTAATCCTCAAAGCTTGAGGTTCATGCAACTTTCCCACACCAAGCCGTGGCTCTCTAAGCTCACTCTTCGGCTGATGGGCCTCGGGGCGCGCTACGCGCCGCGCGGTTTCATCCGAGGAGTCATTTCGTCGCTGCCGCCGCCGGACCGAGCGCTGCTGGCCGACCCGGATTTCCAGCGGCAGTTCATCGCGGTGATTCAGGATGCGCTGCGTGCTGGGTCATCGGGGGCCCAATGGGACACGGCTCTCATGGTCAGCCCCTGGGACTTCAGACCCCAAGACATCAAGGTGGCGGTACAGCTTTGGCATGGCGAGGAGGATACAAATGCGCCCGTCGCGATGGGGCGTTACATGGCGTCCGCCATTCCGAACAGCAGAGCGTATATTTTTCCCGGTGAGGGCCATTTGTCGCTGATGGCGAAGTCTGTAGAAGAGGTTCTCAACGTCCTTGGCGCCTGAGAATTGCGTCATCGTTTGCGGCTGTGTTTAGGCGCCGCACGACCGATTCCAGACTCCTCCACCATGGAATGCGGATAGATCGCGAGTAACGCTAGATTCTTATCGGAAGCGGCGCGGCGAGCATAGTTGAGGGCTGGCGCATTTGTGGCCGCGCCGGATTGGATAAGACCGTTTCACGTGAGCCGTTCGCGTTTGCGGCGGACGCGGTCACCTATGGGTATTCAATCGTGTTTCGCTGTTCCATCGCCTCACCGACGCGCCAAAGCGGTCTGGCTATTGCTGCTAATATTCGTCGCCCGCTCAACCCAAATAGATCGCTCACTACACTGGAAAGCTTGATCATCATCTCTTCCAGCAGTCCTTCTACTTGGCATTGCACCCGTTTGCGCTGGTCGCCCATGCTCGTCTTGGTCCGGGTTAAGCGACGCCATAACCGCTGTTCCGCATCCGGCACATAACTGAGGATTAGGTCTTCCGACAGGAAACGCCTGATCATTCGCACTGCATCGGCGAAGTCCCCCTTCCGGCCCTTCGGTCCTCGATTCGAATGGGACTGTGCCA
>JAOAPP010000766.1 GCA_025462985.1 Bryobacterales bacterium
CGCGGGCGCAACTGAGCCATATCTGCATCAGCTAACGGGCTTTGTGGCGGAGCTGATGAAGCCGGGCTATCCGGAGCTTTTGGAGAGCATGGATCGTCTGGCTCGCGTGGTGCGGGATGAGGAAGCACGGTATGCGACGACTTTCCAGGTGGCGGAACGCGTGTTCCTTGACGAGGCGAAATCGGCTGTGAACGGCGTGCTGCCGGGAGCGGGGGCGTTCAAGCTCTACGATACGTACGGCTTGGCGCTGGATGAGCAGGAAGAGATGGCGCGGGAGTTCGGGCTGAGCATCGATCGCGAAAACTTCACGGCCGAGATGGAGAAGCAGCGGACACGCGCGCGGGCAAGCTGGCGCGGGGCGGACAAGGCGCAGATCGCCGATGTCTATAAAGAGCTGCCGCCCATTGAGTTCGTCGGGCGCGAAACGCTTGAGGCTCCGGCTGAAGTCACGGCTTTGATCGTAGAGAAGCAGGCCGTGCCATTGGTCGAAAGCGGCTCGGCGGAAGTGACGTTCGTCAAGACCCCGTTCTATGCGGAATCGGGTGGACAGGTGGGCGATACCGGTCTGCTGCTCGATCCGGAGACGCGGGAGCGAGTGGCTGTTGTGGAGGGCGCCTACAAGCCAACACCTTCCGCCATGGTCCAGCGAATCCGCGTTTTGAAGCCGCTCGAGGTGGGACAGAAAGTCCTCGCGGTAGTGGACAAACCGGCGCGACGCGCAACCATGCGCAACCATACGGCCACGCACCTGTTGCATGCAGCGCTGCGGCAGGTATTGGGAACGCATGTGAAGCAGGCCGGCAGCGTAGTGGAGCCGGGACGTTTGCGATTCGATTTCTCGCATTATTCACCCATGACCGAGGATGAACTGAGCGAGGTGGAGCGATTGGTGAATCAGCAGATCCTGGTCAACACGGAAGTGAAGACCGACGTTATGGATCTCGAAAATGCACTGTCGACTGGGGCAATGGCTTTGTTCGGCGAGAAGTACGGCGAGAACGTGCGGGTGGTGAGCATTCCGGGGTTCAGCCGGGAACTCTGCGGGGGAACGCATGTGGGCCGCACCGGCGATATCGGATTATTCAAGATTGTCTACGAGGGCGGCATTTCAGCGGGCGTAAGGCGTATCGAGGCCATCACCGGAGAAGGCGCGCTAGACCGCTTTCAACAGGCCACGGCCCAACTTTCACGAGCGGGGCAATTGCTGCACACGACCGAGAACGGCGTGCTCGAGCACATGGAAAAGCTGCTCGAGCAGCATCGCCTTCTCGAGAACCAGGTGAAGCAGTTGAAGGCGCAGATGGCAAATCAGCAGATCGACAAGCTGAGCGGCCGGAGTCTCAATGGCGCTACGGTGCTGGCCGAGAAATTGGAAGGTCTTGACCGGACGCAGTTGCGGACGCTGGCAGATTCGCTGCGAAACAAGTGGGGGAGTTCGGTCATCGTCATTGCATCTGTGAACGACTCGGATATTTCAGTGATAGCGGCGGTCAGCAAGGATCTGACGGGCAAGGTGCAGGCCGGCAAACTGGTCGGCGAGATCGCAAAAGCGATTGGCGGCAAGGGCGGAGGACGACCCGACATGGCGGAAGGCGCAGGCAAGGATACGCGGGCGCTGCCGACGGCGCTTGAAGACGTTTATAAGAAAGTGGGGGCGCTGCTCTAGTGGAGGCTTTTGATGTTGCCATCGTGGGAGCGGGTCCCACCGGACTCGCTTGCGGCATTGAGCTAAAGCGGCGTGGTCTGCGGGCCGTGCTGTTCGACAAAGGCTGCATTGTCAATTCGATTTATCACTATCCGATCAACCTGGTGTTTTTCACGACGCCGGAGTTGCTGGAGATAGGTGACATTCCGATGACCTCGCTGAATGAAAAGCCGGGGCGGACAGAGGGACTGAAGTATTACAGGCGCGTTGCCGACCATTACAAGCTGGACATCCACCAGTATGAGCGCGTGCTTGGGTTCGATGGAGACGACGGGAACTTCTCGGTCAGAACCGAAACAAGCGAGGGTGAACATTTCTGCTACGAAGCAAAGAAAATCATCCTGGCAAGCGGATATTACGATATTCCGAACCGGTTGAATGTGCCGGGAGAGGATCTCGAAAAAGTGATTCACTACTATCGCGAGGCACACCCTTACTACAACCAGGATGTGCTGCTGGTGGGTGCGAAGAACTCGGCTTCAATTGCGGCGCTGGAGTTGTTCTGGACAGGCGCGCGCGTGACCATGGTGCATCGCGGCCCAGGCATCTCACACAACGTGAAGTACTGGATCAAGCCGAATATCGAGAACCGCATAAAATGCGGCGAGGTGAAGGCGTATTTTCACAGTTCGGTGAAAGAGATTCGGCCGCATGAGGTCGTTTTACAAACGCCGGACGGCGAGGTCGTGCTGAAGAATGACTTTGTTTTCGCGATGACGGGCTATCGACCGGATTTTGAGTTCATGGCTGAACATGGAATTCATCTGGATCCGAAAACATCGAAACCAATCACGAATCCCAAGACATTGGAAAGCGAGCGCAAGGGTGTTTACCTTGCCGGCGTGATCGTTGCGGGAACACATACAAACGAAATCTTTATTGAGAATGGCCGTTTTCACGGCAAAGTCATCGCGGAGAGTCTTCAGCAGAGTCTGGCGGAATCTGAAGCTGAGCCTATCTTAAAGTAGTTCTCCCGCCCCGAAACGAGAACACCGACGAAGTTTGCCCAGAGGGCTTACGAGTGGGTGGCGTTATTATGCGTTTCTGCGAATGCATAAGCGCGCCCACACTCCTATGTCCGAGTCTTCTCTGAGTATCATCGATACACGCGCGGATTTCGGGCTCTTTGTTAGACCAAATTTTACACTCTGTACAACATGAAAAAACATTTATAATCTGATAAGAGGTGCCTCATATGTTGAAGGCTTGGACGCGTGAAGTGCTGGGCAAGTTCGTACGTGCAGAGTTGCAGGACTACCGTTTCATCGTCGTCTCGAATCGCGAGCCGTTTCAACATCGGCGTACCGGCGGGCGAATTGAATGCATACAACCCGCGAGCGGTATGGCGAGCGCACTCGATCCGGTGATGAGCGCGAGCGGCGGTCTATGGGTCGCACATGGCAGCGGAAACGCAGACAAGCAGACCGTAGATGAATACGATCACGTGGCGGTACCGCCCGACTCGCCACGCTATACACTCAGGCGCGTCTGGCTTACAGAAGAGGAAGAAGCCGGATACTACGGCGGCCTTTCGAACCAGGGGTTGTGGCCACTTTGTCATGTGGCTTTTACGAGACCGGTTTTTGATCCGGAACATTGGAGCATGTACCGGCGGGTCAACCAGCGATTTGCGGAGGCCATCCTCGAGGAGGCAGGAACAGAACCCACCTTTGTGTTCATCCAGGACTATCATTTCGGTTTGCTTCCACGCATGTTGCGAGATGCACGCTCGAATCTGGTGATCGCTCAGTTCTGGCACATTCCGTGGCCAAATCGAGAGGTCTTCAGCGCATTTCCGTGGCGCGAAGAGCTTCTGGACGGGATGCTGGGGAACGATCTGCTTGGTTTTCATCTTCCGCATCACTGCCACAATTTTCTGGAGACGGTAGACAGTTCGATTGAGGCGAGAGTTGACCGGGCCGGTTCCGAGATTTTTCGAGGAGGACGCGCCACAACCGTTGGCCCATACCCGATCGGCATTGACTTCGACGAACACGTCGAAATTGCAAATTCGGACGAGGTCACTCGGGAAATGCAGCGGTGGCGAGAATCGTTGAGTCTCGAGGGCAAGCTGCTTGGAATAGGAATCGACCGGTGTGATTACACGAAGGGAATTCCAGAACGTCTGCGCTTTCTGGACCGCCTGCTGCACCAGCATCCGGAGTATCGCAACAAGTTGGTCTTCGCCCAGATCGCGGTCCCTTCGCGGTCGCGCCTGCAGCCATATAAACAGATCGAGCAGGAAATTGACAGCTTGGCTGCACAGATCAACCTGCGTTGGGGCACTGCGAACTGGCGACCGGTGATTCTGATGAAACAGCACTTCAATATGGCTGCTATGACCGCGCTGCACCGGCTGGCTCAGTTTTGCGTGGTCACTTCCCTGCATGACGGCATGAATCTGGTGTCCAAGGAGTTCGTGGCGAGCAGGGTGGATAACGATGGAGTCCTTATCCTGAGCCAATTCGCCGGTGCAGCAAGGGAACTGAATGAGGCGCTGATCATCAATCCTTTCGCGGTTGACGAGGGAGCAGCCGCTTATCACTGCGCCCTCCAAATGAGCGCCGAGGAGCGGCGGCGACGCATGACGAAGATGCGGAGCGCGGTGGAATATAACAATGTCTATCGCTGGGCGGGCCGATTCCTCTCTGACTTGGCCCGAGTTGAATTTCCGAGGACGACGGATGAGACTGCGACCGGGGTGACCTCTTTTCGAGCGCCACTCAAAAGGCAGGCACTGGGGATGGCAGTATGATCATGGAACATCAGACCGAAGAACTTGTGGAGCGCTTTGACGTATTGAAGGATCGGGTGTGTGAAGCCGCGCATATCGGGCTGTTCACCGATTTTGATGGCACTCTTTCGCCCATTGTTCCGGTTCCTTCTGAGGCGGAATTAGACCCGCAGATAAAGGCCGTGTTGCAGGCGTTGGCACACCAGCCAAATTTCGCTGTCGGGATTGTCAGCGGGCGAGCGATTCAAGACTTGCAAGCCAGGGTTGGCCTGAAAGGGTTGATCTACGTTGGGAACCACGGGCTGGAAATTGAGGCGGGAGAGACGCGATTTCGAGAACCGGAGGCTGAGGCCTTACGGCGGGAACTGAAATGTGTGTCGCTCCAGTTAAGGCTCGCATTGGACACCGTTGAGGGAATGGAGATTGAGGACAAGGGACTGACGCTTTCTGTCCATTTCAGGCGGGTGAGTGAGGATATGCAGTCCTGGGTCCGGGACACGGCGCTCGAAACCATAGCGAAGTCGCGGTCCTACGTTGCCCGCGAGGGAAAGAAAGTCGTTGAAGTCCGGCCCAAACTGGAATGGGGCAAAGGCCACGCCCTGAAATGGTTGTTAAAGGAAGTGTTACCTGGTTACACACTTCCTATCTATATAGGTGACGATGTCACAGACGAAGATGCATTTGCCGCGATTCCGCAAGGGATTACCATCAGAGTCGGGGGAATACCTGCCACCGGGACACGGGCGCATTACGCTCTGCCCGATGTTTCTGCCGTGGCTCGGTTCCTCAGCTGGTTGAATCACGCGAAATCGAATGCATCAGTCGCAAACGCTCAGTGGGCTGGAAAATGACCCGCTCTGGTACAAGGACGCCATAATCTACGAGGCGCACGTTCGCGCCTTTTATGACAGTAACGGGGATGGAATGGGAGACTTCCGGGGTCTGGCGCAAAAGCTGGATTACCTGGAGGACCTCGGCGTCACAGCAATCTGGCTGCTGCCGTTTTTTCCTTCACCTTGGAAGGACGATGGATACGACATCGCAGATTTCCGTAGCGTTCACCCTTCATATGGAACGCTGAAGGACTTTCAGCAGTTTTTAAGAGAGGCGCACCGGCGCGGACTGCGTGTCATCACCGAGCTGGTTATCAATCACACGTCCGATCAGCACGAGTGGTTTCAAAAGTCCCGGCGGGCTGAACCCGGCTCGCGCTGGCGGGATTTCTATGTATGGAGCGACAATCCCGACAAATATGCAGGGACGCGCATCATCTTCAAAGATTTCGAGCCCTCCAACTGGAGCTGGGATCCGGTGGCCAAAGCATACTATTGGCATCGCTTCTACTCGCACCAGCCCGATCTGAATTTCGATAATCCGCTGGTGCAGCGGTCCGTGATGCACCTGCTCGACTTTTGGGCCGAGATGGGCGTGGACGCGTTCCGCCTGGACGCCATCCCGTACCTCTTCGAACGGGAAGGGACAAGTTGCGAAAACCTCCCAGAGACGCATGAGTTCCTGAAGGAGTTGCGGCGGCATCTGGACGAGAGGTTTCCGAACCGCATGTTGCTCTCGGAAGCGAACATGTGGCCGGAGGACGCCGTTGCCTACATGGGAAAGGGCGATGAATGCCACATGAACTTCCACTTCCCCCTGATGCCGCGCTTGTTCATGGCGCTGCGGCTGGAAGACAGGCTGCCGATCGTGGAAATTTTGAACCGGACCCCCGTGATTCCTGAGACGTGTCAGTGGGCGATGTTTTTGCGGAACCATGACGAGTTGACGCTCGAGATGGTGACCGATGAAGAACGCGATTACATGTACCGCATGTACGCCTCGGACCAGAGGGCGCGCATCAATCTGGGCATCCGGCGGCGGTTGGCTCCGTTGCTGCAGAACGATCGGCCGCGCATTGAGGTGATGAACGCGCTGCTATTCTCCATGCCGGGAACACCTGTCATTTACTATGGCGATGAGATCGGCATGGGCGACAACGTGTACCTGGGCGACCGGAACGGGGTGCGCACGCCAATGCAGTGGAGTCCGGATCGCAATGCGGGATTTTCGGCCACCAACCCGCAAAAGCTGTATCTGCCCGTAAATATCGATCCGGCGTACCACTACGAAGCGATCAATGTCGAGGCACAGCAGGACAATCCGCACTCACTCCTGAACTGGACCAAGCGATTGATCGCACTTCGAAAGCAGTACAAGGCATTCGGGCGAGGCACGCTCGAATTTCTCTATCCGTCCAATCAGCGGGTGATTGCCTATTACCGGAGATACCAGGAAGAAACCGTTCTGGTCGTGGCGAACCTGTCCCGGTTCGCACAGCCGGTGCAACTGGATCTGCACAAATATGAGGGCTACACGCCGGTAGAGATGTTCGGGCGGACGGATTTTCCAGCGGTTGGAGATTCCTATTACTCGCTCACGCTCGGTCCGAACTCGTTCTATTGGTTCTCGCTCGAACAGCGGGCTGTTCCGAAAACAGTCGCAGCCCCTTCGGTCGAAGCCAGAGGGCGAGAACTGGTCAGCGTGACGCTGCATGCCGGGGATCTGTGGGATCTGCTCAATCTGCCCGCGATCTCAGCCGCGATTCCCGCCTTCCTCCTGAGCCGCCAATGGTTCCAGAGTAAAGACCGGAGATTCCGTTCGGTAGAGATCACGGACGTGCTTCCCATCGGCAAGGCGAAAAAAGCCCTTGTCTTAGCCCGCGTGGACTATACCAGCGGGGATCCCGAAACCTATTCTCTTCCCGTTTCGGTGGCGCAAGGAGAACAAGCGGCTGCGGTCCGGCGGGAACACGCGGAAGACCTGATCGCACAGGTGAGTTGGCAGAGCGGCGCGAGGGTGTTGCTATACGAAGGTACCGCGGATAACGACTTCATGAGTGCGCTGCTCGAAGCCTTTGCCCGAAGACGTAGATTCAACGGACAGGAAGGCGTCGTGAACTCGATTCGTAATCGCGAGTTCCGGCAGCTATGGGGCGGAACGCATCCGAATCTGGACCCGAAACTCCTTCCATCCGCAGAGATCGACACCACCGTTCAATTCGGCGACCGCTTCGTAATGAAGCTGCTGCGAAAGGTGGAATCGGGAGTTCACCCGGGAGTCGAGATGGGCGAGTTTCTTACCGGGCGTCAACCATTTGCAAACGCGGCACCATTCGCAGGGTTCATGGAGTATCAGGTTGCGGGCGGCGAGAAGACTGTCTTGGCGGTGCTGCACGGATTCGTTCCTAATCTGGGTGACGGCTGGCACTACACGGAAAATGAGATCGGGGCGTTCTTGAGACGGGCAGACGAGGCGAAGCTTCCGAAATCGGAGTTCCTCGCGGCGTCTCCAAGCGCGGTCTATAGCCTGGATTTCGCATTGGCAGATCCGCCCCAACTGGCGCGAGATCTAATGGGTTCGGCGCTGCCGTTTGCAGAGAATGCCGGGAGGCGTCTGGCCGAAATGCATCTGACTTTGCTGAAGGGCAGCTCGGATCCGGCTTTCTCGCCGGAGGTATTTAACGACTTCTATCGGCAAGGTCTGTATCACGCCAACATTTCTCTAACTGGGAGACGCCTGGAGTTTCTGAGGCAGAGATATGCAGATATGGCGCCAGACATCCGTCCAGCGGCGGCCAGAGTTCTCGAACTGGAAGAAGCGATTATCAAGAAGTTCAAAGCTATCTTTGAACGACGAGTTCCCTCAGTCCGCATCCGCTTCCATGGGCGTCTCCACCTCGGCCACTTGCTGGTTACGGAGGGCGATGACATCACCATATTTGATTTTCAGGGCGATCCTATGCTGCATATCAGCGAGAGGCGGATCAAAAGGTGTCCGCTGCGGGACGTAACCAGCATGCTTCTTTCTTTCGGCTATGCGGCACAGACTGCAAGTCGACGCCTAGCGGAGGGTGAACTGAGGAACAAGGTGGATCTGGCAACCCTCAGAATCCTGGGGCGATTCTGGTACTCGCACGTGAGCGCGGCGTTCGTTCGGGGCTACTGGGGGACCGCCGGTCAAGCCGTCTACATGCCGCCGACGCAGGCGGAACAACAGATACTTGTGGACAATTACCTTCTCGAGCGCGCCCTGCTCGACGTAAGGGCCGATATCGGCGAGAAGCCGAATCTCGCGGGCATCCCGTTCCGAGTGATACTCCACCTTCTTAATGCGGAAGAGAATCCGCCCACTGCAGATAAATAGAACGCGCAAAACGGTCGAGGCTCATACGTGTAACATACACATGTAGCTGACAGGCGGCTATGGGATCTCGAACCAGACTCAAGGCACAAGAGCGGGAAATACGCCGGACGGAGACCCAAGGTGGCAAGTGGTGGAGCGGATCATCGCGAGCCCTTCCTTCCAGAAATCGGAGCGCCTGAAAGCCTTTTTGGCCTATGTGGCCCAGCAATATCTCGCCGGACATCCTGAAAAACTGACAAGACATCAGATCGGAATTGCCGTTTTCGGGAAGGACCATTCCTACGATCGATCGGAAGACAACACTGTTCGCACCCATGCGCGGCAACTCCGGCTACGTCTTTGGGAAGCGCAAGTCACAATTCAAAATCCATTGGCGTGTCGCTGAGAAACGATTAGGATTGGGTGGTGTCTGAGGTGGCATGCCCTTCGCTGCGGAAGCAATCACATTGACGAGGGAGGAGCGACTGGAGTTGGAGCAGATGACACAATCGCGCACACTCCCAGCCGGCGATGTGTTCCGAGCTCGCCTGATTCTGATGCTCGCCGCTGACCTGCCGTATCGAACCATTCAACAATGGCTCGATACGACGGCCCCGACCATCTCGCGTTGGAAGGAGCAGCCCTGCAGCAGCGTGTCGACGGTTTGATCGAGAGGCGACCCCGGGCAGAAGCCATCGGTGATTACACTGGCGCTGCAGGCCAAGGTGTTGGAGGCGACTCGACGCAAGCCGAAGGATGGATCTACTCACTTGTTGTGTCGTAAGCTGACAGCTCAACTCGGGTGAGCAAAGACACCGTGCAGCGCATCTGTTAAAAGGCCGGGCTGAAGCCGCATCGACTGGAGCGTTAAATGGCCAGCGACGACCCGGAGTTCGAACGCAAAGCGGCTGACATCGTCGGGTTATATCTCAATCCGCCACAACACGCAGCAGTGTTCTGCGTGAGAAATCGGCCATTCAATCGCTCGACCGGCTTGACCCGGCCCTGCCAGTGTCACCAGGACGCGCCGAGGGCCACGGTTTCGAATACTATCGCCATGGAACCTTGTCGCTCTACGCCCCCTCTTGATGTGCGCAGCGGAAAGATCCAAGGCAAAGTGGCAGCCCGCCACATCAACGCCCTGAACCACGCCAGCTTCAACATCCGGTGAACGATCCAACGAGTTCAAACTTCGGACAGATCACCAGCATCGGTCCGATTGCCCTCGCGTTACGCAGAGTGCTTTGACCCTCACCTTCTAAGCGCCGACAACATTCATAGGCAAGCCGATGCCCGGGTCTCAACCGAGATC
>JAOAPP010000790.1 GCA_025462985.1 Bryobacterales bacterium
GCGCCGCCGTGCATTTGATCCCTTTGCGCTACAAGGGCGGGGATCATTCTCAGCAGCTGCAAGCAAGCTCGCAAGCGGATGGCACGTTTCACTTCGAGTCTGCTTCTCCCGGCAATTATGTGATCACGGCGGAGCGCGCCGGGTTTGTGCCCAATCAGCTTAACTCCAGATCGCGGCTGGTCACAGTCGTATCAGGGCAGGCGCTCAGCGGAGTGGCGGTTTCTTTGACTCCCGAAGGCTCTATTGGCGGCAGGGTCGAAGAGGAAGATGGCACTCCTGTGCCAGGCGCCAGAGTCGAGGCACTGGCCGCGTTGAGCACCCATGGACGAGCTTCGCTCAAGCTCTATTCAACAGTGGACGCCGACGCGCAGGGCCAATTCTCCCTGGCCACGCTCCCCCCAAACGATTACTATGTTTCAGCCGAGCCGTCTGCGACAGAAAAGAAGAAGCCAACGAAGGATGGCGAACTGGTCAGGACTTTTTTCCCGCGATCGTTCGATATAGATGGTGCCAGCACGGTAGGCGTCAGCGCCGGGCAGTCCGTGCGCGATATCAAGGTGAGGGTGAGACGCACGACAACGTTTCACATTCGGGGCAAGATCGCAGAGGCTGCCACGGAAACAGGCGTGCAGAAATTGACGCTCGCCGTTTCTCCGCGGGGAGCGGTCGACTCGCTGAGCTTAACGAAAAAGATACCTGTGAACGGGAACAAAATCTTCGACATTGGCGGATTGACCCCGGGCGCTTATACGTTACGGTTGACGGCGGGCGCGAGCGGCAGGCACGATGCGCTGCTGGCGCGCCAGGATGTCGAGATCGCTGCGATGAATCTGGACGGCGTGGTCCTTTCGATCATGCCGGCTTTGACGGTCAGCGGTCAGGTGCGGGTGGAGGGCTCGGCAAACGGGCCGCTGCCTCGTGTCTCGGTCGTCGCCAAGCCCCTGGAGGACATGTCGCATGCCACGCAGGGATTCGCGGCGGTGGCGAGCGACGGCAGCTTCACGTTCACCAAGCTGGACCCCGGGCCTTACGTATTCCACGTGTTCTCGGCTGATCCCGGGATGTATTTGAAGTCGCTCACCCTGAATCAGCGTGATGTGTTGAACAAAGAGGCTGATCTCTCGGAGATCAGTGCGGCCAGGTTGGAAGTGGTGATGAGTGCGGGTGCCGGAGAGGTGGATGGAACCGTACAGGGAACCGGCGATGCTCCGGTGAGTACCATCGTATTCGCTCCGGAGGCGGTCGGCCCTGATGGGGCTGGCGTTTTGTTCAGCTACTCGCGGCCGGACGGAAGCTTTGCCGTCAAGAACGTCCGACCCGGAAAATACTTCGGGTATGCTGTGCAGCGCGGAGATCCGAATCTATGGCAGAATCCGGAGTTTCTTCGGACGATGCAGGCACAGGGAACCAGCCTGGGGGTGTCGGAGAACAGCAGACTGCAGGTTCAGCTTCCGCTGCTGCCTCCGGAGCAGGTGGACCAGGCTGCGGGACGGCTCGGGTTGCAGATACAGTAACGGAACTTTTCCACGTCGTTGCGCGTTGTTTTCTACGGAGGCCGCTATGTATTGCGCTTGCTGCGGGAAAGAGATTCCGGAAAACTTCCGATTCTGTTCTGAATGCGGTGCCCCGGTAACACAGAATACCAGTCCCGCGAGGCCGCCCAGGGTGTTGCGACGCCCGCACCTTGGCCGGAAGATTGCCGGCGTGTGCGCGGGTCTTGCAAACTACATGGATTTGGACGTGACTCTGGTCCGCATCATTGTGCTTTGTCTGATTTTCTGGCCTCCGGGGATAGGGCTGATTCTGTACGTCGTTTGTTGGATCGTGGTGCCGCAAGAGCCGTTCCTGCTGCCTCCGGCCCGGCCGAGCGTGGAGAGCGCGCCGGTTCAGAGCTAGATTGAAGACCCTCATCGTTGCTCTCCTCGTCGCACACTGCGGGTTCGCTCAAGATGCAGTCACTATTCGGGTCCATGCGAACGATACAGCCGGACCCTTCAAGCCGATCTATGCCTATTTCGGATACGACGAGCCGAACTACACCTATGCGGAAAACGGCAGGAAACTTGTCGGGGAGCTAGCCGCCGTAAGCAGTTCGCCGGTCTATATCCGCACGCATTTCATGCTGGCCACCGGAAACGGGACTCCCAGCCTGAAATTCGGATCGACAAATGCCTACACGGAAGACGCTTCCGGCAAACCTGTTTATGACTGGACCATTACCGACCGGATTTTCGACACTTATCTGAGGGCGGGCGCAAAGCCGTTTGCAGAAATTGGGTTCATGCCGGAGGCGCTTTCCTCCAAGCCCGATCCGTACTTCGGCGGCGAATGGGTGCCGGGGGCTCCGAACAAGGGGTACTACGCAGGCTGGTCCTATCCTCCGAAAGACTACAAAAAGTGGGGCGAACTTGTATACCAGTGGGTCAGCCACTGCGTTCAGAAGTATGGCGCGAAAGAAGTCTCTTCCTGGTATTGGGAGGTATGGAACGAGCCCGACATCTCTTACTGGCACGGCACGCCGGAAGAATACGACCAGCTCTATGACTTCGCAGCCGCTGCCGTAAAGCGCGCCCTTCCGGGCGCAAGGGTGGGCGGACCCGCATCGACCAGTCCGGCTTCCCCCAAAGCAGCAGCTTTTCTACGTCAGTTTCTCCAGCACTGCGCCACCGAGGGCGCACCGCTCGATTTCGTGACGTTCCATGCCAAAGGCCAGCCCAAGGTGATCGAGAATCGCGTGCAGATGGGAATTGCCAAGAACGCGCGTGACGCGGATGCAGGCGTTCAGATACTTTCGGAGTTTCCTGCCTTCCGCGATCTGCCCGTGGTTCTGAGCGAGTCGGACCCGGAAGGATGCGCGGCTTGTTCGGCGCGCGTCTATCCCCAGAATGCCTATCGAAATGGACCACTTTACGCCGCATACACTGCCGCCATGCTTAAGACCGTCATCGAAATCAATGAACGCCGCGGAGCCAACATTGCCGGCATGCTCACATGGGCCTTCGAGTTCGAAAATCAGCCCTGGTTTGATGGGTTTAGGACCTTGGCGACCAACGGCGTGGACAAGCCTGTGCTGAACCTCTTCCGCATGGCCGGGCTGATGCAGGGCGATTGGGTTCGAACGGAAAGCGACTCCGCCGTTCCGCTCGAGGATCTGCTCACAAAGGGCGTATCCGGCAAGCCTGACGTGGACGCCTTAGCGGTTCGCTCCGACAGAAGGATTTCAGTGCTTGCCTGGAACTACCACGACGACGATGTGCCCGCCCCGGCGGCAGGAGTTCGTTTCGTAATACAGGGGGTACCGGCCGGAGTCCGACGGGTGCTTCTGCGTCACTACCGCATCGACGAAACCCACAGCAACTCCTGGACAGCCTGGAAACATATGGGTTCGCCGCAGCATCCTACGCCCGAACAATTCAAGAGACTCGAGAGTGCCGGCCAGCTGCAATTGCTCGAATCGCCGAGGTGGATCGACGTGGACAGCGGTTCGGCGA
>JAOAPP010000791.1 GCA_025462985.1 Bryobacterales bacterium
GCCGATCCAGTTGCGCTGCATCGCGAGCACGCGCTCCGGCCAACCCTCTTCGAGTCGCTTCATATCATCCAGAAGTTCCGCCGCGTACGCGGTTGTTTTCAGGAACCATTGCTGCATCGCGCGCTGCTCCACCGGCGTGGTCTCGTGCCGCCAGCAGCAGCCGTTCACAACCTGCTCATTCGCCAGCACCGTGCCGCATTCCGGACACCAGTTCAGCAGCGCTTCCTTCCGGTATGCAAGACCGCGCTCGTACATCTTGAGGAAGAACCATTGGTTCCAGCGATAGTAGTCGGGCTCGCACGTCGTCACCTCGCGGTTCCAGTCGAACGCGAATCCCAGGCGCTGCATCTGCGCCTTCATATTTGCGATGTTGCTCAGCGTCCACTCGCGCGGCGCACGGCCCTGCTTTAAGGCCGCGTTTTCCGCCGGAAGGCCGAACGAATCCCATCCCATCGGATGAAGAACGTTGTGTCCCCGCATCCACATGTAACGGGCCAGTGCGTCCCCAATGGAATAGTTCCGCACGTGGCCCATGTGCAGCTGACCGCTTGGATAAGGCAGCATTTCGAGCACGTAGTATTTGGGCTTTTCAGGCTCGTTCGCTACGTACAGCGACGGGTCGTTCGCCCAGCGGGTGTACCACTTCTGCTCGATTTCTTGGGGGTCGAACGCTCTCTCGGGGATACCAGCTCCTTCAGTGCCGTGACATTCCGCAGATCATCGCCCGGCTCATCCACGGGCGTTTCCAGGATAAAAGATTTCTCACGCAATGCTGAGTGGTTCAGGATGCGTCGGAAGCCCTCCAATCCAATATAACCAGCGCCAATGTTTGCATGCCGGTCCACATGCGACCCCAGGGGGCTCCTGGCGTCGTTCGCATGAATCACCGGCACATGTTCCCAGCCGAGAGTCTCCGACGCGTGGCCGACAAACCGGTCGAACCCCTCGGGGCTCGCAAGATCGAATCCCGCCACATAGCAGTGACAGGTATCCAGGCAGAATTGAATGGGAATCCCAACGTAAGGAGAAGCCAGTTCGCGCAGCGTCCAAAGCTCTTCCAGCTTTCCGCCGAGCTGCGCGCCTGCGCCCGCTGTGTTCTCAAGCAGGATGGTCAGCTTCGAGTTCTTGGCCAGGGACGGTTCGACGCCGCGCCATGCCAGTCCCAGCGCCTCGGCCACGTTCAGCAGCCCTTGTTCCACGCTCAGGCCTTTATAGTTTCCTGGATGGGCGACCAGATACTCCGCGCCGATGACGATGGCCCGCTCGATCTCCCCTGTGAAGCCCGCGATGGATTTCTCCCGGATCTCCGAGGGCGGGGAAGCCAGATTGATCAGATAGCTGTCATGAATTGCCAGCGGGGTGAGCTCGTGCTTCTCGCGAACCTGATTCAGTCTCGCCACTTGTTCCGGATCCGGCGCCTTCATGCGCCACATACGCGGGCTGCCCGAAAAGATCTGAAAAGTATTCGCCCCCAGTTCCTTCGCCTTCAGTGCGGCCCGTTCCAGAGAGCCGGCCGTGAAGCAGTGAATCCCGATCCGCACGCTCCAGCATAGCGGTCCGGGTTATACTTCGAACGCAACCCGTGCCCCGATTCTTCACATTGCCTGAAGCCGAAAGCCTGATTCCGGAGGTCGAACGCCTTCTCCAAAGCTGCACGCAGTCCAGGCAGGATTACGAGCGCGCACAGAGAGAACTCAGCGCATTCGCGGAGCGCGTGACGCTTGCCGGCGGCACAGCTTTCGATCCCGGCAAGGTCAGCCCCGTTCGCCAGCGTAAAGACTCGGCAGTGCAGATCCTCAGCGCTGCCGTAGAGGGCCTCGAAAACATTGGCTGCCAGCTCAAAGATCTCGATGCCGGATTGATCGACTTCCCCACGCTCTATTACGGTGAAGAGGTCCTGCTCTGCTGGAAGCGCGGCGAAGCGGGCATCGGCTTCTGGCACAAGGTGGCGGATGGCTTCGCCGGGCGGCGTCCCGTGGATAGTGAGTTCCTCTGTAATCACCGCGGCGATTCCTCTACGGAGCTCTAATTGCGGCCTTCAGTTGTTACACTAACGCTCGGATGCTCCTGGCTCGGGAATTTATCGCTTATGTCTCGCGCGAACTCGTCACTCGTCTAACCCCGTCGTCATTTGAGACCTCGAATCCCGTGGTCGCGGCTGAACTCATCGCGCAAGTTATCGAAGAGGACCTCTCCATTGAGGACAAGCTGAACGACGAAGTTCGCGACCTCCTGGAGGAATACAGCGAGTACATGCGACGCGAAAATGTCTCCTATCAGGAAATGTTTCGCAGAGTCAAAAATCAGCTTTTGGCCCAGCGCAAGGTGATTCGTGCGTCAGGCCGGGATGCGAACGAAGGAATGAAATTGTCCCGCGACAAGATCAACGATCTGTCGCACAAAATCGTCGCCGCGGTCCGCAAGTCTCGAGACTTCCGCGTCCGGAAAGATCAGAATGAACTGCGGCTGGCCCTCGTGCGCGAAATCACCGACTTGCTGCAGATGGAAGAGCGGATCGATCGCGCCGCCCGGCAGAAGATCAAGAGCCAGAAGCGCGAGATTGCTGAAGGCGGAGACGAATACGAAGTTCTCCACCGCAGATACTACGCCGAAGAGTTGAAGAAGCTCGGTATCAACTTCAACGCCTGATTTACCGCGGCTGCGATCCCGGCAGGCTCCGCAACTCGCGCGCATCGTAGACCACGAAATCCGCCGTGGCGAATGCAGTGCGCGCCCCTGGGATCTCGTCCCTCCGTCTCAGAACGTAATAATCGATGGGAAGCGGGAGAAAGCTCTTGAGCCTCTGCGGAGAATACGCGCCTTCCATCGTGTCGTGCCAACGCCTGGCCCATTCGTCAGCGAACGTATCGAAATAGGCGGACTGCTTTCCAGTCTCCCAATCGACCCACACGGCGCGCTTTGCCACGGTCCGGAAGACTCCCGGATAGCGCTCGCGTTGGGCATCCGGGAACAGGAACATGGAGCCGCCCCACGTGCTGCTCTGCGCCCAGTTCGCAATCGCCATTAGCTGCTTGTCCGCTGGCCCGTCCGCCGGATGCGGCGTAGTGAAGGCAGCGGCAACCACCACGGCCAAAAAAAATGCCGCCTCCGGCCGCCGCTTCTTTGCCGCCTGCAAACCCGCAATCGTGCATGCCGCAAACGCAAATGCGAGTACAAAAGTCAGTGCCCGTGCCGGCTGTATTTTAGGCGTTGCGTACCAGTTCGCGCATTCCAGCAGCAGATACGAAACGGGAACGCCCAACAGCCCCAGACCCGGGAGAAGCACGAAAAACCAGCGCATCGGGCGGTTCAAGGATGGCCAGATTCGGATCGTCGCCCACACTCCGCAGAGCCAAACCCCCAGATAAAGCCAGATCAGCCGCGGAGCCCACGACGACACCCAGACGTAACCGGTCCGGTATTGCAGGATGTTGGCAATCGGAGGAGAAAGTTTCTCGAACACCGCTCGCGATTCGCCCACTCCAGGCTGAAGCTGTGCCAGATTCGCAAGCAGAAGTCCAAAGATCGCCAGCACGGTAATGCTCGGACGCAAAAGCCGTCGCAGCTGCCCATCGAAAAGGAGGGCCAGCAGCACCACCGTCCAGAAAGGAAACGCGACTCGCGGGTCATATACAAGCGCCAATCCGCCGGCGAGGCCGGCAAGCAGGGGCATCTCCGTTGCGAACCGGCCCGGGCCCAGCACCACCAACCCAAACGCACACGCCCGGGGTGTGGGCTCCAGATCCACAAGCGGAATGGAAGGCCCATAAAGCATCGCGCCTCCGTTGCCGAGCGCGGCCGCGAGCAGCGCCAACCCGGGGCCCAAACCCGCCGACCTCGCGATGAGGAAAACGCCGAGCACGGCAGCGCCGCGAAAAAGAAGCTGCTGACTGACTAGCGCCGTCCGCAGGTTCAGCCGGCCTGCTTCGTGTAGG
>JAOAPP010000796.1 GCA_025462985.1 Bryobacterales bacterium
CAGCTTGGGAACGGCCATAACGCGGTCGTGTTCTTCGGAGACGGCGCGACCAACGAGGGCGGCTTCTGGGAAAGCATCAACGCAGCCTCGCTGTTCAAGCTGCCGGTATTCTTTGTCTGCGAAGACAATGGTTGGGCAGTTCACACGCCACCATCAGCGACGCAGGGTTTCTTGTCGCTGGAGGAGGTTGCCCGGCTGTTTGATTGCCATTTCTTCACCGACGACAGCAACGACGTCGAAAGTATCTATAATTTGACCCGCGATGCCAAAGCCCTCAGTGACGGCGATCAGAAGCCGGTTCTGATGCACATCAAATGCTGCCGCTATCTAGAGCATGTCGGCATTTATGAGGATTGGAATCTCGGCTACCGGAGCGAAGCCGAGCGCGACGAATGGTTCGCCAAGGACAGCCTGCGCGTGCAGCGTCAACGGTTGCTGAATCTCGGCAAAGCCGAGGACGAAATCGTGAAGATCGAGACAGAGATCGACGATTCGATCCGCCGCAGCGTCGAACGCGCGGCGCAATCACCCATCCCGGAAACAGAACGGCTTTATTACGGCGTGTTTCATGAGACGCATTAGTTACAAAGACGCTCTACGCGAGGCGATGCATCAGGAGATGGAACGCGATCCATCCGTGTTTGTGTTCGGCGTTGGAGTGCCTAATCACGCGAAGATTTTCGGGACAACGGAAGGTCTTGCTGAAACGTTCGGGCCGAATCGTTGCTTCGATACGCCGATCTCCGAAGAGGCCATGACCGGCTTTGCGCTTGGCGCGTCAATTCGAGGGCTGAAGCCCATTCATGTCCATATCCGCGTGGACTTCCTCCTGCTCGCTATGAATCAGCTCGTTAACAACATCTCGAGCTTCACGTATTCGACAGGCGGGCAGATGAAGGCTCCGCTGGTCATTCGCGCGATTATTGGCCGGGGCTGGGGACAAGGTTATCAGCACAGCAAGGCGCTGTTTTCATATTTCACACATATCCCGGGACTAAAGGTGATAGCGCCCACGTCGCCACGCGATGCCAAGGGGATGCTGACCGCCGCGATTCGCGACGAAAATCCCGTCATTTGCATGGAGCATCGCTGGCTCTATTGGGGCGAAGAGGACGTCCCGGAAGAGTCGTATGAGATACCACTTGGCAAAGGGCGCGTTCTGCGGTCAGGCAAGGACCTGACGATCATCGGCATTTCATGGATGAATGCCGAGGCTTTGGTTGCCGCGGATTGGCTGGCGAAACATGGCGTCGATGTCGAGGTGATCGACCCGAGGACGCTTGCGCCGCTCGACGACGAATTGATCGCTGAGTCAGTTCGCCGGACCGGGCTCTGCATTGTTGCCGACTGTGACTGGGTGGAAAGTGGTTTCACCGCCGAATTGTCGGCGCGGATAACCGAGATGTGTTTTGCAGATCTCAAAGCGCCAGTTCGCCGGCTGGGATCAGCTCATACGCCCTGTCCAACCGTGCGAGAGCTCGAGAATGAATTCTACGCCGATGCCGGCGATATTGTCGCTGCGGCGCAGGAAATGCTGGGGTTGGAGGAAAACCCGTTGCCGCCCGAACTGCTCTTTTCGCACGAGCACCGTTTCAAAGGGCCGTTCTGAAATGGTGGAGCATTTTAGGTAGGGCCATTAAAGAAGGGTCAACGGCACAGCTAACGTCCGTCTCTTCGACCTTCGGGTAAGAATTGCATGATGGAAAAAATTGTACAACGCTTGTTGAACAAAGGGAGGTGCGTATTGCGAGGCAAGCTGCGCTTGCTCGCAGCGACAGGTCGTTCCGGGCCGAATGCGAACAGTTGCGCGCGGAATTGCGAAGTATGAGGATCGCCAGATTTCCTGCCTGACCACGGAGGACCATCATGCGCACGACAAGATGCGGCGCGCCGTTGTCGGGATTGATACATTCGGCGAAGCAGACTTCGCGGCGCTGTCAGGCTGACTGTTCGCATCTAGCCCGAACAATCACCGCGTGGTGCATCAGCGCATCGACGAGGGCTCCTTACTCTGGCGCGCCGTCAAGATGTCTGAAGGACCGGTCCTCGAAGTCGGTCGTGCCGCGGGTGGCAGCACGATCGTGCTGTTAGGCGCCTCCGGCGCGCGGCCCGTTGTCAACATAGACCGCGCGCTGTTTCACGCTTTCATCGCCGAGGACGTCTTCCAACGGCCAGATGTCGCCTCGCGCCTTAAGCTTGACGTGCAAACCTCGGGCGAGCCGATCGCCGAGGTCGGATTCGGCATGGGGTTCATCGACGCAGACCATTCCTATGAAGGCATCTGTCCCGACATCGGGATGTTCTGGAACAAGTTGAAGTCATTCGACGGCAAGCCTCCGCTTGCGGCTTTTGCAGCGATGATTTGAATCGGCCGCCATGGCGACTAACGGACTGCAGCAAACAGTATCTCTATTCAATTACCTCGTCGTCTCGGACGAGTAGAGTTTGCGGAACGGTGAAGCCGAGCGCCTTTGCGGTCCTGAGGTTAATAACAACTCAAATTTTGTCGGCATCTGGATCGGAAGATCGCCTGTATTTTCGCCTCTCAGGATGCGGTTGACATACGGTTATGCGCCCGCAACTTTTGCAGTTTGCGCGTGGTAGAATCTGATTTCCTCCCAATCCGAATTGGATATTCCGGCTTCGCCAGCCACGCTAGCGCAAAGGCCAACGCCAAACTAACAATCGACCCGGACCACTCAGTGGAGGCTGAACAAGTTTGCTATTGGCTTCACACGAGGTGGAAGTCGGATGGATGTAACGAGGTTACACCTTGTAGGATGGCGACTGGCGTACCGTCCGTCCCGCTGCCCCCAGTAGCGTCCCAGTAGAGCGTGACGCCTTGGGGGGCTGTATTATCGAAGATGAACACGCCGTTTGTGCCCGGAGTTGAAACGCTTGTCGGCGCGCCGGTTACCACTGTTGGGGCTGCATCGGGTATCATGCCGTGACCAAAGCCCGCGGCTGAGATTTGCAGAATGTCGGCGCCATGGGTGAAGTCGGTAATGATCGATTGGACCAGCGGTGCGGAATTAAACACGAACGTATCGTTGCCCACTCCGCCAAATAGCGCGCCTCCTTGGTGGCTTGCCACAAACACGTCGCCGATTGACTGACCGATCGGATTGTTGATCGTGGCGACAACGGCACTACTCGCGTTGTTTGTACCGTTTTGGTCGCTAGCCTCTCCTGGTATGACGGGTTGATTGCCCGTCAATAGTGTTGAGGCGTTTATCTCCCCTGCAGCG
>JAOAPP010000801.1 GCA_025462985.1 Bryobacterales bacterium
GGACTGTTGCTTGCGTACTTGATGGAATTGCTGATCAGATTTTGGAAGACTTGCACCAGGTGTATCTCCGCAATATCGGCCATTGGAAGCTGGCCGAATTTCACTGTTGCCCCACTCCTTTCAATCGCCTGCTGCAGATTGGAGAGCACCTGCTCCAGGACGGCGTTTGCATTGACCGGCCCGGCTTCTTTGTCGTCGATGTTTGCTGCCTGTGTGTAAGCCAGAATGTCTCGCACAAGCGCTTCCATGCGCTGCGCCCCTTGCACTGCGTAAGCGATGTACTGATCCGCTTGCATATCCAGTCGGCCCCGGTACCGCTTTTGCAAGAGCTGGCTATACGCCGAAACCATTCGAAGGGGCTCCTGCAGATCATGCGAGGCGGAGTATGCGAAGTGATTCAAGTCTTCGTTGGCCCGCCGAAGCTCCTGGTTCGTTCGCCAAAGGGCGTTCTGCGCCTCTTGGGAACGTGCGAACAGACGTGCGTTATCGAGTGCGATCGCGGCCTGAGAAGCAATGCCTACCGCGAATTCCTCCGCCTGTTCCTGAAAGATCCCACGCTCAGAGTGGCCGAAAAACAGCCCGCCCAGGACCTCGCCCGATCTGGAAGTTATAGGCACGGCAAGATAGCTGCGGACCGGTAGATGACCGTCCGGCATTCCACGGTAGGGTGAATTCTTTCCGTACCTCGGATCCTCAGTGATATCGTCACTGCGGACCACGCCTTCGCCTCGAAAGGTGGGACCAAAAACAGCCGTGTTGCGCGGCATCGGAAAGTTCGCAAACGCCTCATACGGCGCACCGGAGAGAGTGTAGAGTGTATAGGACTCGCCGTGCTCGTCTGTCACATTATGAAATAGCGCGCCGAACTCAGCGTTCACGAGTTTTGTCGCCAAATCCGTGACGCTCTTCGCGAGCGTCCGAGGCTCCAGCTCAGCCGAGAGCGTCTGCCCGACACGGTTGAGGAGTTGAGCTGTGTGGCGAGCCTGCTGTTCGCGCGCAAGCAGGGCTTTGCGCTCTTCTTCCGCCTCCTTGCTCTCGTGAATATCCGTAACAGTTCCTATCCATTCGCAAATGGACCCTTGGGCGTTCTTCACCGGCGCCGCCCGCGCTACAAAGTAGCGGTAAGTTCCGCTCCGCGCATGCCAAAGCCTTCCTTCTGCTTCGTAGGTCTTCCCTTCGTCCCGGGAGCGAACCCACTCGGCTCTGACCCAGTCACAATCTTCCGGGTGGAGAGCGGCCGCCCAGCCAAAGCCGCGGTGCTCCTCCCAAGTCTGTCCCGTGTAAGCCTCCCAGGACGCTTGCGGCTCCGTAAACTCTCCGGCGGGGTTGATGGTCCAGACAATCGATGTCGTCGCCGAGACAAGCGAACGATACCGTTCCTCGCTCGCGCGCACATCCGCGTACAGGCGAGCATTGTCGATCGCCATGGCCGCGCGGCGCGCGAGTTCCTGTGCGAGCGAGAGATCTGCATTCGTGTAATGGAGGCCGGGCCTTGAACTCACAAACGTAAGTAGCCCGAGGGAGCGCTCCCGATTCACCATTGGAGTGATCATGAGTGACTCAATGCCCATCGCCCGGATCATCCGCAGCTGTTCGGGATCGCGGATTCGCTCCGCGAGCAACTCCTCCGGTATTTGCTCCACGAGAACCGCTTGCCCCGCACGGAACACAACCTGGCTTAAGTCGTCCTGACGGGCCGGATACTTCTCGCCGTACTCTCGAGCAAGCTGAACTTTTGCTGCATCTATATGCTCCAAGGCAACGCGCTCGAGAATGCCGTTGCGATACACGTCGACGGCACACCAATCCGCGAAGGTTGGAATTGCGAGTTGAGCCACGCTCCTCAGAGTAGTTTCGTACTCGAGCGAGCGAGACAGCACTGCCCCTGCCTCCGCGAGGAATGCAGCGCGTTGCTCGGCTATCTGAGCCTGGCTTCGAAGGACTCTCTCCCGCTCGTAGAGTTCCGCGGTTCCAAGCGCCGCGGCAGCCATGTTACCCAGAGCTGCGGCAATGCGCATTTCGGAGTCTGTGAATCGGTGCGGCGATTTCCAATAAAAAGTGACCGTACCGGTCGGCTTGCCATGCACATGTAGTGGAACGACCAGCATCGAACATATGCCTTCACGTTTCAATGCGTCGTGTCGGAGAGCCAGAAATGGTTCGCGGCTAACGTCTTCGAAAGCCAACGGGCCACTTGGCAAATCTGAGTCACCGGTGGTTCGCGTTACCCCGGTGTCCACGTACTCCTGACTCAGACCGGTCGAGGAGACGAGCGTCCAGGCTGCATCATCGTTGTTTTTTCGCCAGATCGCATAGCCATCGGCGGAACCGAAGCGCTGTGCCAGCCCGATGATGGTTCGCAGTACATCGCTAGTTTCTGGAGAGGCCAGAAGCGCACTCGAAGCATCGGCAAGCAGCATGAGCTGAAGATCAAATGCTTGTAGCGACTCCTGCAACTTTTTGGATTCAGTTATATCCCGGGCGATTTTCGAAGCGCCCACGACTTCGCCATTCCGGTTGCGAACTGGTGAAATGGTGACTGAAACGGTGATGCTTCGTCCGTCTTTCCGGCGGCGCACCGTCTCATAATGGTCTATTCGTTCACCCCGTCGGATGCGCGCGAGGATCTCGGGCATCTCGTTGAGCCGTTCCAGCGGCGCGAGAATGGAAACGGGTCGGCCTAGCACTTCGTCAGCGCGGTAGCCGAATATTCGTTCCGCTCCTTTATTCCAGCTGCGGATGATACCGCTGAGATCTTTGCTGACGATGGCGTCGTCAGAGGATTCAACAATGGCGGCGAGAAGGAAATTTTGCTCCATCTCGACCAAGGGCGCGGAGCCATTTGCGTTCGGAGTGGATGGGATGCCGGCGATCAGATCGGGTTCCGGCGGCGGTTCCATTCGATTGTCCTCCCCTCCCATACCGCTCTGTCCTGGGAGTCGCTTCTGGGAGCGCAGTACGCAGTTTCCCCAACGGGACCTGGTACTCCTCCGAAACCGATTTTTAAGTCGACTAAACGGCCGACGCCCTCTAAAATGTCAAACATTCAGGGTCTCTGCATCATGGTTACATACGAGCTTGTGCACTGGCATAACTACGACCCCGGTATGGCTACGTACAAAACGGAACGTAGAACGTGGAAGCAATAGTCAAGCTCGGCCTTGGCCCGACCGGACTCATGCAGTTCGGAGATTTCGACGATGGCAGGTTCATTTGTAAACAAAACGGCGCGGGAACGCCCCGTTCCTTGCGCCTATTGATCGCAAACCCTCTAATGATGAAGCAGATATCCGATTTTATAGCGACCATCTCGGCAGCAAGTCTCAAGTAAACATAGAAAAGCCGGGTCGCGCCTCTCAACGCCACCCGGCCTCTTCACTTCACAATCGGACTTAGTACCGGTAGTGATCGGCCTTGTAAGGACCTTCCACCGCAACACCAAGATACTCCGCCTGCTTCGGACTGAGAGTCGTCAGCTTCACACCGATTTTTTCCAGGTGCAAACGAGCCACTTCCTCGTCCAGCTTTTTCGGCAAAGTATAAACACCAACTTTGTAGGTGTCCTTGTTCGCCCAGAGATCGATCTGCGCGAGCGTCTGGTTCGCGAAACTGTTGCTCATCACAAAGCTCGGATGTCCGGTTGCGCAGCCCAGATTCACCAGTCGTCCCTCAGCCAGCATGTAGATGCTATGGCCGTCCGGGAACGTGTACATATCCACTTGCGGCTTGATATTCGTTCGCTTCACACCTGGTACCGCGTTCA
>JAOAPP010000012.1 GCA_025462985.1 Bryobacterales bacterium
GTTTACGCCTTTGCAGTTCACCGGGACTCGTTTTACCACCTGCATGGTCTGGGCGTCGCGGAAATCCATTCGCTTCTCGCGCTCGGCCATGACGATCGAGTACTTCCCGTCGGGCGTGTAATACATGTTGTAGGGATCGTCCACGTGAATGGTCTTCCCTGCCTTACCTGTTGCGGGATCGATCTCGGTCAGCTGATCGCCGAGATCCTGCGCGACCCACAGTTTCTTCAGATCCCAGGACGGGACAACGTGCTGCGGTTCCAGCGAACCTTTCGGATTGCGCTTGGGCAGCGTGAAGTGATCAATGACCTTGTAGGTCTTCGGATCGATGACATCGACGCTGTCACCTTTGGAATTCGGCACGTAAACTCGTGACGGAAAGCTCTTCACAGCGGGGCTGAGCATGTTGGGCCCGTTTGCCGAGTAAAGGTTGTGGGGATCCTGCACCGGAGGCATCCCGGGTATAACATTGACCGTCGCAGCGGACGCGGAGATCCAGCAGGCCACAAACAGGCACACTGCTCCGGCCAACGGGAACTTCAAAGTAAAACTCATAAGCAATATATGTAAGGTTACCGTGCCGGTTATTGCACGAGGTTTACTGACTATTGTTGCGCAAGAGACGGAGCGCGCGCACGGCATCCGGGTATTCGGGGTTGATTTGGAGAGCCTGTTGGTACATGCGCTCCGCTATCTCGGCATGGCCTGCGTGAGCGTACAGAACGCCCAGGTTGAAATACGAGGTCGCGTCGCGCGGATTCAGGGAAATGGCCTTTCGAAAGAGGGTGGCGGCTTCATTCATTCGGCCCTGCTCGTAGACAACGGTACCAAGGTCCGAATAGATATCCGGCCGGTTCGGATCGAGCGCCAGGGCGCGGCGGAACTGTTGCTCTGCGCCCGCGAAATCGCCCCCCATTTCCAGGGCGGCGCCCAGGTTCGCGATCGCTTTAGAGGCATCCGGTTTTACCCGCAGGGCTTGCTCGTAAGTACTTACGGCATGAGCGAGATCGCCTCGTTGCAGATACGCGTTGCCGAGATTCAAGAGCAGTATCCAGCTTCGAGGCGTGGCTTCGAGCGAGCTTTGGTAGAGCTTGGTTTCGGTGGACCAGTCGCCCAAACGCGAGTAGAGGCGCACGGCTCCGCACAGGGTCCAGGCAACCAGGCAAACGGCGATCGCATTTTGAAGGGGCCGATGCCGGGCCGCATGAGCGTGAAGAGAAACGGCGGCGAACACCAGTCCGCCGGAAGCCATGTAATCGTAGCGCTCTGCCATGCCCTGGTAAAGGAAGGCCAATCCGGAAACGGGAAGAAGGGCCAACAGCGCCCAGGCAAGTCCGCTGACGGTGTCGGGAGTTTTTTTTCTCAGAAGGATCGCGGCTGCGATTGCTCCGCTTAGAAGGACCAGGGCCAAGATTGAAGCAAATGAGAAGGTTGGGGGCGGCGTATCGGTAGACCGTTCAATACTCATGCGGAGCGGAAGAAGAAGCCAGCCCAGGTATTTGAGATAAGAAAGGCCGACGGGCCAGACCGAACGGAAGGTTGCCGGGGATGTACCGCCGGCCTGATGCCTCATTACTGCGTACAGCACGTTGGCCGCCAGTGCCAGGGAGAGCACCGGAACGAAGGTACGCGTACGCCAACCGTTGAGTACCGTGAGAACAATCGCGCTGAATGGGAGAAGTACTAGACCCAGTTCATGGGTCAGCAGCGCGGATAGAGCACAGATGAAGTAACCCGCCAGTGCCGCCGCTCGTCGAGTCTGTACGTACCAGCAGCAGGAAAGCAAGGCCAGCAGCACGAAGGAGAACACGAGGCAGTGACTCCGGGCGGAGGTCCAGGCCACCACTTCGCTGTTTACGGGAAGGGCCAGCCAGATCAGGCACGTGCCGAGCGCCGGAAGGAGGGGAACAGACAAGCGCCTAAGCAGGAGGAACCCGAGCCATCCGTTCAGCCAATGCAGGAGGATGTTCGTGAGATGGTAGCCAGGAGCGAAAAGTCCCCACAAGCCGCGATCAAGGGCAAAGCTTAACCAGATGAGCGGACGATAATAGAAGCCTGCCGGCCCCGGAAAATCGGTGCTGTAGGGAACCGCAGCGCGGAAATAAGTCAGGGCCGAACGCAGAGATGTGATGGTCGAGTTCTTCTGAATGATGCTGAGGTCGTCATAAACGAACGGCGCGGTGAAGGCTTGCCAATAGAGCAGAATCACCCAACAGAACAGCAAGACGGCGGAGTAAGTGACTGGGCGGCGTTCAAAAGCTGAGAGAATTGACGCAGCCGCGTACTCTTCTTTTCTTGTTCGCGGCGGTTCGGGTTTCATTCGGGGTTTGGGAATCTTCAGTACAATTCTAAGAAGAAATGTTGCAGTCAAGCGAGAGCGAAACGGAGATCCTGCTGGGTAACAAGCAGCTTCTCGGGGTGTTTTTTGTGGTCGTTGTTCTGCTCGGCGTTGCTTTCGCCGGCGGATACAAGATCGGCCAGTCAGCCGGCAGGAAGGCGCTCGTTTCGGCTGCTCCTGCTACTCCCGAAGAGCCGCCCGCAGCGTCGGCCCCGTCGAGTTCCGCTCCGGCCGGAGGGGAAACACATGCGTTTCCCGCGAATGGCGTCAATTCAGAGCAGCCTGAGACGCCGAAATCCTCGGCTCCTGAGCGAAGCACTGCATCGGATACGGGCGCGTATCATCCCCCTGCTGGTGAAGATGCCGCGCCGCCGCTGGGCTCAGCGAGCAAACGCGCCAAGGTGACCAAGCCGGTGGTCGCGCCTGCTGCTCCCACCGGGGGGAGCGTTTCTTATACGAATTTTACTCCGGTCAGCGGACAGACCTTTCTGCAGGTGGCTGCGGTAGGTCGCGATGAAGCGCAGGCCATTGCGGATGTCCTTCATAAGAAGGGTTTCAAAGCCCATGCGGTGCCGAAACCGGGCGGGGGCAAGATTTATCGCGTCTTGATCGGACCTATCCGCGACACCGGCGACCTGTCTTCCACCCGCGACTCTCTTCGTAAAACCGGCTTTCGCGAGATCTTCGTTCAGCGCTACTGAGCCATCCCGTGTGGCAGGCTGGGTCGGACGCAATCGTCTTCCCCGATCGGCTGCCCTGGAGGCGGAACCGGCGGCTGCGGGAACTTGAATTCTTTCGGATTCTTTTCATAGTCGGCCAGTTGACGCGCCAGGGGTGCGGGGAGCTGATTGCGCTCGGTACCGAACCAGGTCAACACGGCGGAGCGTACCAGCGGCGAGGTTTCTCCAGCCGACAGCAGGCCGAGCGCATGTTCGAATAGAACACCATCGACGGCCGTTTTCACTTCCCCGGGGAGACCGGATGGTGATGGAGCAAGCCAGGTCGCTTCTGCCACTCCGTCCAACAGTTCTGTCAGGCCCGGGTTCGCTCCGTCCCGCGCGTGATACTCCACGAGTCGGGCATCCCGCGCGGGATTGAACAACAGGCTGCCGGTGAGGCTTGCGGCGGCTTGTGCGGCCGCGACCGGATCAAACGTCAGACCAGTCTCTGAAGGAAAGCTCTCGCGCGTGCGATCGTAGGCGGGGGGGTGAGGAGGCAGTAGTTTCAGGATGCGCTCCGAAATCGTGAGCGTCTCGGGACTGACCGTTTGGAGCAGTGCGTGGAGCGCACGTCTCTGTGCTTCACGCGGAACGATTGCGGTGACGGTTTGGCCGTCTCCTCGCAGCGCGTATGTGTAGTTCAATCCGCCCAAGACTTTGGCTGCGGCCTCCGTTTGGTAGCGGTGAAGGAAGTAAAGCGGCACCAGCGTTTCGTCTAAATAGGACATTGGCTGCCCGGCCCGAAGATTGTTCTCGCCGAAGCGATCGAGGGCAATGCGCCGGATTTTCAGCAGGCGCTCCAATTCGGCGACGGCGTCGGGTCCGTTGTCCCAGAGGTGCGATCTTGGATGAGCGCTGCCAAGCGGGCGACTATCCGCATCCGTTATGAATATGTTGCCTTCGTGGGCGGCATCCAGGATGATCTTGTCCAGGGCGACTTTCTCATTGCTGCCAGTCTGGAACTGCGAATAGCCGTAGCGAATCGCTACCTTGTCCCAGCTTCCGATTCCTGTAGCGTAGGCGTGGCCGAGATCGAGTGAGCCGTCGGAATTGAGACCTATGGACGGATGCGGATAGTCCATCACGGACGCGCGATCCTGCGTACTGGCGATGTAGTTGTGAGCCAGCCCCAGCGTGTGTCCCGTTTCATGGGCGGCAAGCTGCCGCAGGCGCGCGTAAACGGCTGCGTTGACCTGTGCAAGCGGCTCCGGCGACGGTCCAAACGGCGCCAGCAGACTGCTGAAAATAAGATAGTCCTGCCGGTAGCGGAGCGAGCCCAGGGTCACCTGACCTTTGAGGATCTCGCCAGTGCGCGGATCCGCAATGGCGTTGCCGTAGGACCATCCACGAGTGAAGCGGTGTACCCATTGAATGACGTTGTACCGAATGTCCATAGCATCCACATCAGGGGGCAGAACCTTCACCTGAAAGGCATTGCGGAAGCCGGCCGCCTCAAAGGCCTGCTCCCACCAGCTCGCGCCTTCCATGAGCGCTTTCCGTACGTCCTCTGGAGCGCCGCCGTCCACGTAGTACGTGATGGGCCGCACCGGCTCGCTCGCGTCGGAACCGGGATCTCGCTTGGCCAGGCGGTGGCGCACGATCAGGCGTTTGTCGGGATCGTCCCCCAGCGGCGCGGAGTAGTCGCGATACGTGAGATCGAAGAAGCCAGCCCGAGGATCAAAGGCGCGGCTCTTGAAGCCATCCTCGGGAAGTTCGATTAGCGAATAGTGCTCGCGCACCGTCACTGACCCGGGAGAAGGGACAACTTCCTCAAGGTATTTGCCTGGGGTCTCGCCGGCAAAGGTGAGCGTTGCTTCCACTTCACTGTTCTTTGGAAAGCCCTTTGTCTGCGGGAGGTAAATCGCGCTGCGCGATTCGTCCGGCCGGTAGACGCCCTGATGCACTTTGGCGATTGCTTCGGGAACCCCGACGAAATCGTGCTGAAAGAGCTTTGTAGCGTCGACCACCACTCGATCGCCCTCTGAAGCCGCCACCTCGAAGCCCCACAACACCGATGTCGCAAATGAATCAGCTACCGCTCTGGTTTCCATTGGATTCGAGCTGGAGGAACGGAAGTGCGTATTCTTTTCGATGAGCAGGACGCGCGGACCAACTCGCTCGAACTCGACAAGACGCGCCTGAGTTAATAGGCCGCGGTCCAGGCCGATATCGTTTGAACCGATCCCGGCAGGCAGTGATGCCATAAATAGAAACTCGCGGTTCCAGCGGCTGATCTCGAGCCAGATCTTGCCGTCGGTTTCGCTCCAGTACAGCGGTGCGTAACCGTCTATTTTGCGGGTTGCTCCAGTCAATTCAGCAATCGACTTTGCCGGCGCGGCGCTCGCGGCACCAGCGGTAATCAGCAGACACACGAACGATGTCAGGCTTCGGGATAGGCTCATTGATGAGAGGTGCTCGGTCTTTTTCAAATCTTAGTGGCGGCGCAAGGCAGCTTCAAATTCGGGAAGCGGGTAGGTGTTCAGCACGTCCTGCGCCTCGAGCCAGCCGCGTCGCGCTGTCGTCACGCCATAGCGCATATTGTGGAGATGCGAGGTCCGGTGCGCGTCAGTGGAAATCGTAAATCTGCAGCCTTTACGTTTTGCTGCGCGAACAAGGTGGCCGGGAAGATCAAGGCGTTCCGGACTTGCGTTGATCTCGAGGCAGATCTTTCTTTCCGCAGCCTTGCCGGCGACTCGTTCGAAGTCGAACGGGTACGATTCGCGCTGCAGCAGTCTACGGCCAGTGGGGTGCCCGAGGACCCGCAGCGAAGGAGATTCAAGCGCGCGTAAGAGGCGGTCCGTCATCTCCTGGGGCTCCATATCGAAGTAGCTATGAACGCTGCCGATGACGAGGTCCAACTCGGCGAGAGCGTCGTCGGAGATGTCCATCCTGCCATCGACGAGGATGTCGCATTCGAGACCGGAAAAGACCCGCAGCGGCAGTCCGTCCCGATTCAGCTCGCGTACCTCTCGGGCGAACTCCACAACTCTTTCTTCGTCCAGACCGTTAGCCATGGCTAGAGCCTTCGAATGGTCGGTGACTGCGATGTACTGGTAGCCCAGGGCAGCCGCAGCTTCCGCCATTTCTCGCAGAGTTGCGCGCCCATCTGTTGCAACGGTATGCATGTGCAGATCGCCGCATATGTCTCCGATTTCGATCAGTTTCGGAAGCGTGCCGTTCTGCGCTGCCTCCAGTTCACCGGAGTTTTCCCGGAGCTCCGGCGGAATCCATGCGTATCCGAGCCGTTCGTAGATTTCTTTCTCGTTTTCACCCGCAACACGCTGATTGTCCTCGATTGTGACGAGCCCGTATTCGTTGAGCGTGAGCCCTTGCCGGACAGCGCTCGTCCGAAGCACGACATTGTGTTCCTTGCTGCCGGTGAAGTACTGCATGGCAGCGCCGAAACTCTCATGCGGCAGTGCGCGGACGTCCACCTGCAGCCGCTCAAGGCCGAACTGGACGCTGGCCTTGTTCGGGCCTTGTCCCAAAACTTCCTGCGTTTTGGGATGCTGGACGAGACGGTCGAGTGCGGCGGCTGCGCCCGGTCCGGTCACGATGATGTCCAGATCGCCCACGGTTTCTTTGCCACGGCGCAGGCTGCCCGCAGATTGAACGCGCTCAATGCCGGTGAGCGCCTGAAATTCTCCGGAGAGTTCATCGGCGATCCGCTGCGCAAAGCTCAGCAGGAACCGCCCCTCCGTTTTACGGTAGCTTTCAATCGAGCGTAGAACCTTTTCTTCGAGCTTCGCCCCCATGCGAGGCAATGTTCGGAGTTTGTGCTCCCGGCAGATTCGTTCAAGATCATCGACGCTTCTGATGTTGTAGTGCTCGTAGAGCAGCGCGATGCTCTTCGGTCCGAGCCCCTGGATCTTCAGCAGCTCCAGCGCAGAGGCCGGATAGCGCGCCAGCATCTCGTCGCGGCGGTCGAAGGATCCGCGCTGGCAGATTTCCGTTAGCACTGCAGCGAGGCCCTTTCCAATACCGGGGATATCGGTTACCTTCCGTTCGGGGTCGCACACCACGTCCTGAATGCGTTCGGAATGGCTGGCGATCACGCTCGCCGCATTGCGATAGCTGCGAATCCGGAAGCCATCCTCGCCGGCAACTTCCATCAGGTCCGCCGTCTCCTGCAACAGGCGAGCGAATTCTTTGTTTTCCATCTTGATCTAGCGCCGCAGCGCGGGCTCTTCCAATGTTGCCGGTTCAACGTGAATCAGCACATCGGCCACCCAGGGCAGCATTTCTTTGACAGCGACCTTTACCTGCCTCGCAATGTTATGCGATTGGCGCACCGTCATCTCGGGATCCACTTCGAGGTGCAGGTCCACGTGGTATCTGAGGCCGGTGCGCCGGGCGAAGCACTTCTCGATTCCGCGAGCGCCGGGAACACTGAGCGCGACGCGCTTGATCTCTTGCAGCTTGCCCGCTTCCGGCATGGTGTCGAGAAGCGAGTCAACCGTCCGTTGGACTACCCGGGCCGAGAGGAAGAGAATCAATACGCCAATCGCCACTGCACCAACCTGATCCGCCGACTGAAAGCGGACTGGGTTCCAGAGCGCGAGGACTACCGCAAGTAGGGCTACGGTGGTCGACAAAAGGTCAGTCAGATCGTGCCATGCATCGGCTTGCAAGCCACTGCTGTCGATCCGGGCGCCAACTCTGAATTTTGCCCAGGCCTGCCCCACCTTGACAACGATGGCCGCGAGCAAGGGGTAGACCGCGAAGCCGTGCAGCCCATGCTGGGAGGGAGCAAAGGTCAGCCCCTTCCAGAGAATTGCCGCCCCAGTGAGCAATAACATGCCGCCGACGGCCAGACTGGCCAGCGTCTCATACCTGCCGTGACCATAAGGGTGTTCCTCATCGGGCGGCTTATTCGCGAGCCAAAGTCCCGCGTACACAAAGGCGGAAGAAACAACATCGCCCGATGCTTCAAGGCCGTCCGAAACCACTGCGGCTGAGTTCGCATGAAAGCCGACAACCAGTTTCGAGGCGGCCAGAACGAAGCCGGTGATCATGCTGAGCAGTGCCAAGCGCCGACCGGCTAGTTCTTCGCGATTAAGATCATCTTTGGAAGAGAAGTTCACAACGACGAGAACTTCGGAGATACGTGGGCCCGAAGCATACGCTTCGAGGATAACGCGACGGGGGCGGCCATCCGAAGCTAACGGGTTAGCTCTGGTTCGAGGTATTCACTAGAAATCGCGACGCCGGTTTCGCGGTCGCGACGGCGTTTCTGGAAGCGATCCAGATACACATAGATGACCGGTGTGATGTAAAGCGTCAGCAGCTGTGAAACGACCAGGCCGCCGACTACCGCCAGACCAAGTGGACGCCGGGCTTCCCCGCCCGCGCCGGTTCCAAAGGCGATTGGCAACGTCCCGAGGAGCGCTGCCATCGTTGTCATCATGATGGGCCGGAAGCGCTGCAGGCACCCTTCGAAGATCGCTTCCTCAGGCGACTTGCCTTCCTTGCGCTCGGCTTCCAGCGCGAAATCGATCATCATGATGGCGTTCTTCTTGACGATACCGATCAGAAGAATGATACCCACGAAAGAGTAGAGATTCAGGTCGTCACCGAACAGCCGAAGTGTAAGAAGCGCTCCAAGGCCGGCGGACGGCAAGCCCGAAAGAATTGTAATCGGGTGTATAAAGCTTTCGTAGAGAATGCCAAGGACCAGGTAGATCACCAGGACCGCAATCACCAACAGGATTCCCAGCCCCTGCAGCGAATTCTGAAATGCTGCCGCCGTTCCCTGGAAGCTGAAGCTCAGAGTATCGGGCAGGCCGATCTGACGTGCGGCTTCGTCGATATTCCGCGTGGCGGAACTGAGCGAAACGCCGGGCTTCAGATTGAATTGAAAGTTGACTGCTGGAAGCTGGCCGATGTGATTCACACTGAGCGGCGCGACGGTCTGTTCCAGGCTGGTCACGGCGGCGAGCGGAACCAGTTTGCCTTCGCTCGCTTTAATGTAGAGCCCGGTCAGCGCTTGCGGATTCCGCTGATATTCGGGGAGTACTTCGAGCAGAACGTCGTATTGGTCCGACGCCGCCGTGATGGTGGTGACGCGGCGGTTCCCGTACGCGTCATAAAGCGTATTCGCAATCGCGTCCGGCGTCACTCCAAGTGCCAGAGCCCGGTTGCGATCAATCCGAACATTCAAACGCGGGCTGCTCAATCGCAGATCCGCGTAGATATCAGTCAATTCGGACAACGAGCGAAGCTTCTGTTCCAGTCGCGGCGCCCAGTGGTAGAGT
>JAOAPP010000823.1 GCA_025462985.1 Bryobacterales bacterium
GACGGCGCCAACGACGCCATGATTGATGCGATCAAGCAACTCGGGCAAAGCCGAACGCGGGGTGTTGCATGGCTGCCGAAGGACCGATCAGAGGCCAGTCTGGCGGCGATGAAGGCAGCGGGGATCACCGGCTTTCGTGTTCTGCTGGATACCACCGGCAAGACGAACGGTGCAGCCCTGCGCGCGCAGTTTCAGGCACGCTTCGCCATCGCGGCACGCTGGGGCTGGCACCTGGATATCGCAACGCCGCCAGAGATGATTGCCGCTTGCCTGGCACAGCTTGCTTCATCTCCGGTGCCGATTGTCCTCGATACGTTTGGATGGATCCAGGGCGGTCTGGGTCAGTTGGGCGTGGGCGCAGTGCTGTCACTGCTTAGGTCCGGTGTTGCATATGTGAAACTGTCGGAACCCTACCGACTGTCCGACAATGCGCCGGGTTACCCGGAACTAAAGCCTGTGGTGGATGCGCTTATTGCGGCAAACCCGGACCGTATTCTGTGGGGGTCGGGGTGGCCGTTCGTCTCCGGCCCAATGCCCGGGCGACCGGTGGCAGAAATTACTCCAAACCTGCCGACCGACACCGGCAATCTACTAAGCCTCTTCGCCGCATGGGTGCCAAACGACGACATGCGTCGGAAGATCCTGGTTGAAAATCCCGGTCGGCTCTACGGGTTTGGCGACGCATAAGGATTACCTCGTGGGTAGCCACCTGCGGTTCGAGGCGGGCTAATACCGGAAAACCCGCACTTCCCCTGTTGGACGCTCTGCGGGCGGCCGTGTTTCCTATACCTTATTCGCATGGCCCGGAACGCGCATTCTCTGTCCAACAGGCGTGTCTATGGCGGGCGCCGCAGGTTACGAGTGTCTTGCGACAGCGTATCAGTATAGGCAGCTGCCGGTAGTGGCGCATCGGTTCCTGGCCGAGCGGGGACCTGAGCCGCCTGCTGCCAAGGGCCGCCGCTTGGATGTGCCTGGTGCTTCGAAATCCCTGTTCCGACCCGCACAGATTGCTCCCGAATAGCCAATGCGACCGCCGAGCCACCGCGATATATCCTGCCGCAGCGAGCACAGGTGAGAACCAGATGACCTCCACTTATCGCCGGGACAGCACCGTTTCACGAACGTTACGCCGGGCCCTTCTCGCGGCGGCGATGCTGCTGGCCCCGAGGCTTGCCATGGCCGAATACAGGCTGCAGTCAGGCGATGTTCTGGACATCCTGGTCGCTGGCATTCCCGAATTCCGCCAGCATGTGGCGATCGCGCTGGAGGGGAATATCGGCGTGCCGCTTGCGGGCCGGATTTCGGTCGGCGGTCTGTCCTTGGCAGAAGCACAGGCGCGCATTGCCGCGGGACTGGCGAACAAACTTTACCGACAGTACACCGCGGATGGGCGGGAGATATCGCATTTGATCCTGGGCGCCGAGGTTGTTGTCGAGGTATCGGAGTACAGCCCGGTTTACGTCAGTGGCGATGTCAGCAAGCCAGGCGTTTATCCGTTCCGCCCCGGAATGACGATCCGGCAGGCAATCGCCATTGCCGGCGGGTATAACCCCGTACGCGCACCGGGCACCGACCCGGTCCTGCAGGCGGCTGACCTTCAGGCCCAGTATGAGACGTTACTGGTCGAATATCAGGCTGATCTTGCCCTCGTCTGGCGCCTGAGGAAGGAACTTGGCACAGGCGACAGCAAGGATGACGACAACCAGAAAGGCACAACTGCCGCCGCGACCGACACATTTGTGAGAGGGGAGACCGAAAGTCTGGCAGCCCGCAAGGCCAGTATCGAAAGCAACAAAGCCATGTTGGAGGCGGCGGTCAAACAGGCTTCGGTCCAGCTCAGTATTTTGGAGGAAAAAAAGGCACAGGACGAGGAAGGCAACAAGGCCGACGTCGCCGACCTCAACTCCGTGCGAGAGTTGTTCCAGAAGCGCCTGGCGCCCACGTTGCGTCTGTCAGAGGCACGACGGGCCGCCTTGCTGTCCTCGCAAGAGCTTTTGCAGACCATTGCCCAGATGAATGAAGTCGAGCGGCAAAGAAGTGACTATGCTCGGCAACTCCAGCAGGTTGATAATCAGGCGCGGGTCGACGCTCTGGACAAGATGCAACAGACTGTCCGCCACTTGGTAGAGCTGCGATCTATGATGAAAGGCGTCAGAGACAGGCTGGCGCTCGTGGGAGGAGCGCGCAACGATCGAACGGCGAAAGCCCAACTTTCGGTTTTTCGGAAGGATGCCGATGAGGCCACGCGTGTCTCAGCAACCGACGACCTGAGACTCGTCCCGGGTGATGTGGTCGAGGTAACACTGCCCGAAGACGCGATGAACAGTCCGCTTGCCCTCGCGGCGCCGGTACGCTGACCGGCCAACTTCGAGCTGGAGAAGATGCATGCGTGTACTGCTCGTTCACAACTTTTATCAGATCACCGGTGGCGAGGACAGCGTGTTCCAGGCCGAGCGGGCAATTCTGGAGGAGCACGGAATCGATGTTTCACTGTTCACGGTCACCAACGACAGGATTAGAGGACCGGTCAGGCAGGCCGTAACGGCCCTGCAGGTAATCTACAATCCGCTGGCTCGCCGAGCGCTGGCACGGAAACTGGCTGAGCTGGCGCCGGATGTGGTGCATGTCCACAATTTCTTTCCGCAGCTCAGCCCGGCCATATTCGATGCGTGCCACGATGCCAAAATCCCGTCGGTCCTGACGCTGCATAACTTTCGCATCCTGTGCCCGACGGCGTTCCTGGGTGCCGACGACGCGGACCGCGAACGCAGCCTGCGGCAATCCTGCTGGTGGACCGTGCCTCGGAAGGTTTACCGGAATTCTGCCGCCGCGACCCTCGCCGTGGCCGCGATGGTGGAATTTCATAAGACGACCGGCACCTGGCTGCACAAGGTCGATCAGTTCATTGCCCTGACCGATTGGGCCAGGCAGATCTTTACCCAGGGCGGGCTTCCCACCGACCGGATCAGCGTCAAGCCAAACTGGGTTGCGCGCCCTGCTCCCCGGCCCGCGGACCATGTGCAGGAAGGCGCGCTGTTCGTCGGGCGGCTGGATGAGCAGAAGGGGATCCGCGTGCTGCTTCAGGCTTGGCAGGGCCTGGACTATCCGCTGACGATCATTGGCGATGGCCCACTGGCAGGCCTCGTGCGGGAGTCCGCGAGCCCGTGGATCGCCTTTCTCGGCCGTCAGCCGCGAGAACGTGTGCAGCAGGCAATGCAGGCAGCGAGATTCCTCGTCTTGCCATCTGTTGGGCATGAGATGTTCCCGTTGACCGTGCTGGAGGCGTTCGCCAACCAACTGCCGGTCATCTGCTCCGACTTGCCATCCCTGGCCGGCTTGATCCAGGACGGCGTCACCGGATTGAAATTCCCGCCCAATGACGCCCCCGCACTCGCGAACCGGGTGCGACAGGCCCTGGCCGGGACAGCGATATTGGAGAGCATGGGACGACGCGCCGAGCGTATATACGCAGAGCGTTACACGCCAGAGGCGAACTTCAGGCAGCTGATGGAGATCTACGGGACGACCCGGGCGGTTTCCAGGAACCAGGCATAAAGCTTCTGCACCCCTTCCTCCAAGCTGATGGCCGGCTTCCAGCCCATCTTCTGAAGGCGTCCACTGTCCAGCAGCTTTCGTGGCGTACCATCGGGTTTCGAAAAGTCGAACCGCAGTCGCGCCGCCAAGCCAACCACGCGCATGATCGTCTGTGCCACTTCCGCAATCGTGACATCATAACCGGCCCCGACATTTAGCGGTTCTTCCTCGGAGTAGGTTTTCATGACGTGAACCAGTGCGTCGGCCAGGTCATCAACATACAGGAATTCGCGCCGCGGCGTCCCGGTGCCCCAGATTTCCAATGCCTGCATGCCCTCGACCTTTGCGCGATGCGCCTTCAACAGCAGCGCCGGCAGCACATGGCTGGAAACTGGGTCGAAGTTGTCGTTCGGGCCATACAGGTTTGGCGGCATGGTCGAAATGAAGTCGCATCCATACTGCCGTCGATAGGCTTGGCAAAGCTTGATGCCGGCGATCTTGGCCACCGCATACCACTGGTTTGTCGGTTCCAGCGGCCCCGTCAATAATGCCGCTTCCGGGATAGGCTGTGGCGCGAGCCGCGGATAGATACACGACGATCCCAGCAGCAGCAGCTTTTCGACGCCCGTCCGCATCGCGCCATGGACCACATTAGTTTCGATCACAATATTGTCGTAAAGGAAGTCGGCCGGCCGCGTCTCATTGGCCAGAATCCCGCCCACGGTCGCCGCGGCCATGAAGATAGCATCCGGTCGGCGGTCCGCCAGCCATGCCTCGACATCGGCTTGGCGGCGCAGATCCAATTCAGATCGAGGTGCCGTAAGGATATCGCAGCCTTCGGAAGCAAGCCGCCTGACGATCGCCGATCCCACCATGCCGAGGTGCCCGGCGATCCAGACCTTTTTGCCTTCAATGCTATACGGCACGCAATTGCGGATATTCATGGCGACGTTGTTCCGATTGCAGTTTCCGAAGATCACTTTTTACCATTTCTGTAACTAGTTCCTCGAAGCTGGTCTTATGCGACCAGCCGAGTTTCTCCCGTGCCTTCATAGGATCACCGATCAGCAGCTCGACGTCGGTGGGCCGGAAGTATCGTGGATCGACACGGACCAATGGATGGCCCGTTTTGGCGTCCACCCCGTGCTCGTCGACCCCGGTTCCGCGCCAGGCGATGCGCCGTCCAACCACGGCGAAGGCCCTCTCGATGAATTCCCGCACGGCGTGCGCGACCCCGGTGGCCAGCACGTAGTCGTCGGGTGCGTCCTGCTGAAGCATCAGCCACATGCCTTCGACATAGTCGCGCGCATGTCCCCAGTCCCGCTTCGCGTCCAGGTTTCCCACAAACAGCGTTTTCGTCAGGCCCAACTGAATTGCCGCGACCGCCCGGCTCACCTTCCTGGTAACAAATGTTTCGCCACGGAC
>JAOAPP010000019.1 GCA_025462985.1 Bryobacterales bacterium
TCCGTCGACGTGGTAGTAGCCGCGAACGCCACGTGCATCAAAAGGGCCGCCGAGCAATTTGTGTACAGGCATTCCCAGGGCCTTGCCCCGCAGATCCCAGAGAGCTTGATCAATTCCCGATATGGCAGACCCGATCACCGGGCCCGCCCGATAGAAGGAGTGGACGTACATCGATTGCCAGATGTGTTCCACTTGCATCGGGTCCGCCCCGATGAGAAAATCACGAAAGTCGTTCACGCAGGCCATGACGGCGCCCGCTTTCCCTTCGAGAGTTCCTTCACCCCAACCGACCACGCCCTGGTTTGTTTCGATCTTGACGAAGACGTAGGGGCGATCCGACTTCGGCGTGATCGAAATTCCGAAGACCTTTACATTCGTGATCTTCAGGCCGGAATGGGTATCCGCAAAGGCCTCCAGGCCAACAGGGCCGGATTGTGGCAGAAAGGCGCACTCGCAGGAGTCAAGGAGAGAGTGGGAGCGCGTACGCGGACTTGCCATTGCGAGACCGGCCGATCCCAAAGCCAGGAAGCTCCTACGATGCATGGTATTTCTCCAGAGCGGACTCATTCACAGTGATCCCGAGCCCCGGCGCATTGGTTACGCTCAGGAAGCCTTCTTTGCCGGCCTCCACTGCAGGTGATACTATGGCGCGACGCATTGCGCGATCCTCTGCCGCCGCGGGAAGCGGCACGTGTTGAATGAAAAAGTTCGGGATGCTCGCAGCAAGCTGAATCGCCGCCGCAGTGCCGATTGGGCCTCCACTGTTCCGCGGCGCAACCGCCACATAGTACGGTTCGGCCAGGGCAGCTACCCGGCGTGCTCCGCTGATGCCGAACACATTGATGTCAGGCCGCACCAGATCAATGAGCCCCTCTCGCAGCAGTGCTTGAAAGACGCCCGGGTCGTCAATGCGGGCCCCGAAGCCTAGCGGCATTACGGTCTCGTCGGCAACCTTCCGGAGTGCATCGAGGTTTGCGTGCGAACAAGGCTCATCCAGCCACAGCGGGTGCTTTCGTTCTAACGTTCGCGCAATCGAAGCCGCATCGCCTGGAGTGAGTGAGCCGTTTGCTTGAACGATGAAGTCGCGGTCTGCAGGAACGTTGTCAACCAACTTCAGTAAGTGGTCTTCGTACGCCATGCCTTGATTTCGCCACGCCGGTGGAGGGACCTCGATAACCGGGACGGAAAACTCTTCGGTGTACGGAAAACTGTATGCGCGAACCTTGCTGCGCGTCGGACCTCCGAGGATCCGATACACCGGTGCATTCGCAGCTTTGCCGAGGATATCGAGAGCCGCGATGTCGAGGGCAGCGCGAAATGGATCTGCGTTCGGTATCGTTGCATACGCTGTTGCGGGGCGCCCGATCCAGGTAGATCGTAGAGCGTTGACATCCGCGTTCGCCTCGAAACGGCACTCGCCCCAGCCGATCAGTCCGGATCGGGTAGTTACACGTAAGAGCGAATAGGCGCTTTTCGACACGGGCTCGCGAACGGGGAAGTAGCGAATATCAGTGATGTCCAGGGCAGCCGGTTTCGGTGAGGCCGCGGACGCCGGCAAAAAAGCCGGCAGCAGGCGTGCTCGTCTTCGGAGAGTGGTGGGATTCATAGCTGCAAACGAACTGCGGTGCGTGAGTCCTCGTTGACGACGAAGTTCTCAGATCATATATCACGCGGGCGGTGGAAGGGGGGCCCTGCGCCTTCGCTGGCCTGCACACGGCTCCGTATGTCATCGTGCGTCACAGTCCGTAGAGTCAGTTGGATACGATATGCAACGGCATGATCCGATGGTTGCTCATCTTTTGGCTGTTCATCGTCAGTGCGGTCGCATTTCTTGACCGGGTAAACATTGCGGTCGCCGCGACAACGATTGCGCATGAATTCCATCTGAACAATATCCAACTTGGCGCCGTGATGAGCGCTTTCTTGTGGGGCTACGCGCTGTTTCAGGCTCCGGGCGGTGCGCTGGCAGATCGCATTGGCTCGCGGGTCACGCTGAGTTTGGGCGTAATTTGGTGGGGCGTATTCACATCTGCTGTTACGCTCCTCAGCCCTGGCCTTGCGTTCCTGCTGCCTTTGCTTTTGCTGGTGCGATTCAGCCTCGGCGTGGGAGAGGCGGTTGTGTATCCGACATCGAACCGCGTGGTGGCGGAATGGATCCCGTCCGGTGAGCGCGGTGTCGCAAACGGGTTTATATTTGCCGGGGTCGGGTTTGGGTCCGCATTTGCCGCGCCGTTCGTGACGCAGTTGATGCTCAGGTACGGATGGCGTCCGGCGTTTTGGCTAAGCGCCATCTTGGGCCTGATTGCAGGCGCAATCTGGTTTCTGATCGCACGAGACCATCCGGACCATCATCCCTGGATCTCACAGCAGGAGCTGCAGCACATACGCTCCGGGCTGCCGAAGGTGGAACCCAAGCAAGTGAAGCAATCCTGGGCAGCGATCTTCACAAGCCGTCCGCTGCAACTGATTACAGCCAGCTACTTCAGCTTTGTGTGGGTGGCGTACATCTTCTTCAGCTGGTTCTTCGCGTATCTGAGCCAGGTCCGTGGGCTGGACTTAAAGAGCACGTCGTATTATGGAATGCTGCCGCTCATCGCGATGTCGATAGGCTCGCCACTCGGCGGTTGGATCAGTGACATTCTGAGCCGTGCTTACGGCAAGCGTGTTGGCCGATGTCTGGTCGCGGCCGCTGCGATGCTGCTCTGCGGCATTTTCATTGGGCTTGGACCATTCGTTGCGAATCCACGCTTGGCAAGCGTAGTTCTTGCGGGTGGAGCAGGGGCGCTCTACCTGTCCCAGAGTTGCTTCTGGTCTATGTCGGCAGACATCGGCAAGCACTCAGCCGGCGCAGTGTCCGGCGTTATGAATATGGGTGGCCAGATTGGCGGCGGAGTAGTAACAGTGGCCATGCCAGCTATTGCGCAGGCATTTGGGTGGACCCCCTCATTTCTGGTCGCTGCTGCGCTGGCGATTCTGGGCGCCCTGGCATGGCTGTTTGTCGAGACTTCTAATGAGCCCGCTTCTGCAGAATCTCCTCAATCTGCTCCCGGGGCACCGGAAGGCTATCCTCATTCGCACGCAGCCAGCCGGTAAAGTCCTCTTCGATCGCGTCTGACCATCGGGTATCGATCTGCCCAGCCGTGTATTTCTTTTCGCGCAGGCGTTGATGTCCGAAGATGTCGCGTAAGCGGGTGAGTTCGGAATCTTGCACCACTTTCTCGGCAAGCTGTGGCGGGATGAAGAGCACTCCCCCGTCCTTCCCGAGCACTACATCACCGGGCATCGCGAGTGCGTCCCCGATTCGCGTCGGGCAATTGATGCCGACCATCGTCGAGTTCAGCCGGGGTCCCGATGCCAAGCTTCCGAAGTGATGGGAAGGATCGTAGGAGCGAACAAACGAAGTGAAGTTCTCAAGTTCTTTCAGTCCTTCGATGTCGCGCACGGCTCCGTCGTACACGATGCCATTGCCGCTGCGCGCGTAGATAGCATTTCCAACGTTATCCCCGATCGACGGCCCGTCTTTCTTTAGAGCGAAGTGATCGGCTACATAGACATCGCGTGGTTGCAACATGTCCACCGGCCAGGCGTTCTGACTGCCGATGCGGTGTGCTTGTTTGCCTTCCGACTCAAGCAACTTCTGTATATCAGGCCTGCCTGGCATCCATACGGCGGTCAATGCCCGCCCTACCAGGACCTGGTCGGGATGGATCACAAGCCAGCCATCTTCATATTGATGATTGAACCCGGACTCGCGAAGGGTAGCCCAAGCTTCCTCGAGCGTCACTTTCTTCATGCGATCGAGGATTTTGTCGGGCACCTTAGGGCGGCCATCGGGGAAACGTTCGCCCTTCCAATCCGGCGTGTACCGGATCACTTCCTCGGGCGTGAAGAAGCCGCCCTGAGCATTCCCGACTACGCTCGTCAACAGTCCTAGCGCGAGTAAGCCAGCAAAAATCTTCATCATGGTGATTAGCTCTGTGTGTTGGGTTCGAACCAGGTGGAACCCGGCACCTGGGCCTTGCGGGCAGCTTCCTCGTTCATTTCAATGCCAAGGCCCGGGCGATCAGCGACAGAGATGTGACCTTGGTGGATGATCTCGCCTTCTTTCACGAAGTTGCGCCAAAGGTCAAGATGGTTGATCCAGTGCCATTCACATACCAGGAAATTCGGAATGGCCACGCAGACGTGTGCAGATGCCATCGTGCCTATCGGCGACACGACGCAGTGGGGAGCGAAAGGCACGAAGAATGTATGGGCGAGATCGGCCACTTTCTTGGCTTCGGCAAGGCCGCCTACTTTCTGTATGTCCGGCATGATGATATCGGCAGCGCGCTTTTCGAGGAGTTCGCGAAAGCCCCAACGCATGTACAGGTTCTCCCCGCAGCAGATCGGCGTCTTCGTGCTGTGGCGGATGTCGGCCATGGCGTCGATGTTGTCCGGGGGGACCGGTTCTTCGAGCCACAACAGTCGGTACGGTTCCAATGCGATTGCCACTCGCTTGCCAGTTGTCGCATCGTAGCGGCCATGCATGTCGACTGCAAGATCAATTTGCTTCGGCACGGCACCGCGGATGTGGTCGACCCATTTCACCATGCGGTCAATCTCACCATTGCTGGCGGTCCAATTCACGGCGTCAAAGCGGGCAGGATCTTTGGCCTCATCGATATCCATCTTCATGGCGGTGAATCCGTTCGTGCGGATCCATTCAAGTTTGCGCGTGGCTTCGTCCGACATAGGATCCTCCATATCGGAATCGCAGTACATGCGCACTCGATCGCGGAACTTGCCCCCGATAAGTTGGTAAACAGGGAGTCCAAGCGCCTTGCCGGCGAGATCCCACAGAGCGATTTCCAGGCCCGTCAACGCGGTGATGTACTGGCCGCCCTGGGCTCCTGCAAAGATGCCCGTCGTTCGGAGGCGTTCCCAGAGTGCTTCCACATTGAGGGGATCCTGGCCCACCAGGAATCGCCGGAACATCCGCATCACTCCGACGGTTCCTTGCGCGGCGTCGGTAGCCTCTCCTTCTCCGAACAAACCGCCGTCCGTGTAGACACGAACATGCGTTTGCAGGCCGTGCACCATAACTTCGGCCGTGCGTATATCCGTGATTTTGAGCTTGGGGCGTTGGTACGGAGTGGAGGAGTTCTGGACGGCTCGAGCCAAGGCGGGAAGACTTAGCACGGCTGCGGAGCTCATCAGAAACGATCTGCGACTCGGAGATGTATATGCCACGCCGGAGATTTTATCAGCGGCGTTCCCGCCATATGTCTGAGGTCTTGATAACGCGTATGGGTTTTTTGGAAGGACTCAAAAATGGGCAGGCGTGTCGCTCGTGGGACGACCAAAGCTGAGACTGCACTTCGAACAGTTCTTACATGCAACTGCACTCCTTCACTTGTCTATCGGGCGCGCGCTGCTAAATGTCGTGCTGCTGGATTCCGAGCAGGTCCTCGCCATCCGGAAACTAGATTACGAACGAGTAATCGCCAAGGGTAGATCTACACTGCGCCGTT
>JAOAPP010000622.1 GCA_025462985.1 Bryobacterales bacterium
GACTACGCTGCCCTGCTGTATGTCTTCCGCAACGAAAGTCGAGTGGCCTTTGACCATGGGATGCAAGCGGTGGAACTGTGTAGCCGTCATGGCTTCGCCTACTATCTGGCAATGGCGAACATTCTCGCGGGTTGGGCGCGAGCTGCCGAAGGCGATCCATCCACTGGACTAACTCAACTGCGCCAGGGGCTGGACGGCATGCATCGGTTAGGCGCTGAAATTCGCCTGCCGTTCTATCTCAAGCTGCTCGCGGAAACGTTGGCGCGCACTGGTTTGGTCGGCGAGGCGCTGGCTAACCTCTCCTCGGGTTTCGCGTTCGCGAGCAAGAATGGCGAGCAATGGGCGCTTGCGGAGTTGCACCGCACCCAGGGCGAACTGCTCGCACGCGAAGGAAAAACGGAAGCGGCGCAGGCGAGCTTCCGGAGGGGCGTCGAGGCAGCGCGCCGCTCGGGTTCGCTCGCGTTGGAGCGAAGATTGTCGATCCTCGAACACGGAACGGCTGCAATCCCCGCCACAGAACGTTCCTAGAACGCTACCTCAGGCAAAGTGAACATATCCCAGCGCGGAAATCTAATGAGCGCTCGAGACCGAGGAGAACAGTGATGTCCATTCAACAAGCGATCGCCGAGTTCCGTGGCCAGTTCCGCGGCACAGTACTCGAGCCTGAAGATGCGGCCTACGAAGAATCCAGGAGAGTCTACAACGGCATGATCGATCGCAAGCCGAGATTGATCGCCAGGTGTACCGATGTTGCCGACGTGATGGTCGCAGTACGAATGGCGAAGTCCAACAGCTTGCGGGTATCGATCCGTGGTGGCGGGCACAATGCGGCCGGTCTCGGCGTCTGCGACGAGGGGCTGGTGATTGATCTCTCGCCGATCAACTACGTCAGGGTGGATCCTTCATCGCGGACGGTGCTGGTAGGTGCGGGTTGTAGGTGGAGCGATGTGGATCATGCAACACACGCGTTCGGCTTGGCCATACCGTCCGGCATCATTTCGAGCACTGGTGTTGCCGGTCTGACCCTCGGAGGAGGATTGGGACACCTGACAAGAAAGTACGGCCTGACAATCGACAACCTGCTGTCGGTCGATATGGTGCTGGCTGATGGCAGCTTCGTGGTAGCAAGCGCCGAAGAGAATGCGGACCTCTTCTGGGGTGTGCGTGGCGGAGGGGGAAACTTCGGGATCGTAACCTCCTTCCTATTTGAAGCTCACCCGGTCGATATCGTTTGCGCCGGCCCGATGCTTTGGAATCTGGCCGACGCGGCGGACGTAATGAAGTGGTACCGGGAGTTCATCACGCACGCTCCCGAAGAAATGAATGGATTCTTCGCAATGCTGGGCGTGCCACCGGGTCCCCCGTTCCCGGAGGAGTTGCATTTGCGCAAGATGTGCGGGATCGTGTGGTGTTATCAGGGGTCGATGGAGCAGGCGAATGCGATATTGGAACCGATACGCAGCTACCGTCCGCCAGCATTTGAATTCTTTGCGCCGATGCCGTTTCCAATGCTGCAGGGAATGTTCGATGGCATCTATCCGGCAGGCCTGCAATGGTACTGGAAGGCTGATTTCTTTAGGGAACTTAGCGACGCAGCCATTGACAAGCATGTCGAACACGGATCGGCCCTCCCGACCTGGCAATCGACCATGCATCTGTATCCAGTCAACGGAAAAGTCAATCGTGTGGGACAGGCCGACACAGCGTTCAGCTATCGCGATGCCGTCTGGAGCGAGGTGATTGTGGGCGTCGACGCCGATCCAGCGAACAGCGGGAAAATCACCGATTGGGCCAGAGCCTACTATGACGCCCTTCATCCATTCGGCGCCGGCGGGGCTTATCTCAATTTCATGATGGAGGAAGGAGAGGACCGCATTCGTGCGACGTACCGCGGAAATTACGACCGCCTGGCAGCAATCAAAGCGAAGTACGATCCCGCAAACTTTTTCTGCGTGAATCAAAACATCCGGCCGGCGGCGTAGTCCGGTTCTTCTCGCTCACAGATGGAACACCGGTTCCGTGTGAAAGGAATACAGGGAGCAGAGACATGGACGCAAGCATCGAGTCAGTCGTTCTTGACCTGGTCGACTGGCTCGCAGCACGTGATAGATCCTGCGAAGATTTCGTGCACGCGTGGCAGTGCCGTACTACACTTCCTATCTGGCAAGAAGCGCTTCGTAGCTAACTGGTCATCAACGAGAGTGTGAATGGACGCTGTATTGTAAGACCTACGTCGCTGGGACTGATCCTGGGGGAGCTGCGAAGAGCGATGAGGAGGCAAGTACGGCAACCGCGATCAGACATGGGCAGTACTCATGAACACGCGTGTATCCCCTGATCGCGTACATGCCGGGGTTCCTTTACGTTCGACTTCGTGAATTGTCGTACGTAAAAAAGCACTTCAACTTCCGGGTTGCGCGTGACTCAGGAACTGCCGGAACGCGGACAGTGCCGGGCATGTTTAGAACCCGCCCGCTTGGATTCGCAGACAAGAATGGACGGCGAACGGGACTAGGTAGGCGGAACCGCTTTTTGCTCAGCCTCGATTTGCAACTGCCATGGCTCTGCGACAATGTTGGGGATTGTGCTCAGCCCGCTACGGGGATTCTGTCGTGAGGCTCTGGGGTCGGGGTTTAATCCAAGTTACTTG
>JAOAPP010000027.1 GCA_025462985.1 Bryobacterales bacterium
GGTCCGTACCAGGATCGCGGAAGGGATGAACTCGAATCCACCGAAGCGGCTGGTGGTATTGCCGCTGGAGTCAAGCGAGAACATCCCACGCTGTTGGCATTGAGTTCGCGAGCCGTCGCAGGTGACATAGGCCGAAGTACCGTTGAGATTGCCCACGCCGCCAGTTACGTCGGCGGAATAGCCGCACCTATAAAACCGCGAAAACCTCCTGTTTGTTCCGCCGTCGCGCGCCTCGGTCCTTTGCTGGAGCGTCGCGGGAAAGTTCCAGGGGCACGAGCTTTGAACGCGCACTTCTGGAACCGGAACTCGCTGCAACGTGAGCTTGTTGATGAAGCTCAATTGAAGAGAGTCTTCCGTGATCAGATCGGGATCGCCTGCGATCCCGCGGAACAGGACGGTGCTCTCGGTTGTGATCGAAGAGCTCGGCAGATCAGCGAACACAAAGTACACTGTCAGCTGCGTGCCTTTGAATCCGATTGCGCGGTTGAGCTCCGACATTGTCGAGTCCGCATTCGCAAGGGTAAGAGTCAGGCGTGAGATTCCATCCATCGAATCTCCGGACGCTAATTGGAGCTCAAACAAATCGTGTCTGAGCACACGGGCCGTATACGAATCTCCGTTGAAGGAGATCGAATGTGTGCTCCAGCATTGGACATCGCCAGACGGCATGACGCAACGAAAAAGCAGCAGCGGAGTATCTGCCTCGGCGAGTTGCTTGACTTGATTGATGGTTCCCATGTTCCTCCTAGAGAGCGCACTCAATGGTCAGTGTCGTGGCAAGGGAGTTTGGAGCATCCGCACTGATCCAGAGCTGGTTCGAAGCCCAGTGCGCGTTTGCGTACACCCCGCTGCGCGATGCTGTGGGCCTGTACCGGGACGGTTCGATTTGCGGCTCGAGCTGAGGCCCACACAATTGCAGGCTTTGGCCAGGCTGCAGTTGTATTTCGACAGTCAGAGCTGTTCCGGCATCGTTCAACCGCCCGGTCGAAACAATTCGACTCCAGGAGATCCCGCACGCGAATGAGGTGCTCGAAGCGTCACCGGCAGCTCGCCGGTTCAGTATCACATCCGAATTGCCAAAGGCGCGAACATAAACAGAGAAGCAGTACTGATAGTTGGCCGGAACCGCGAGCGCCTGTCCAAGGGTTTGGGGTGTCTGCCCAGCGTTTGTGACGCTGAACGCTGTTGAGCCGCCGAAAGGATCCGCTACGCTCTGCCCTATTTGGAGATTGGGTGAGACACTCCACACGGAGTTTGTGAGATCAGAGCTGAATGTCAGCATGTTGTCGCTCGGATCCAGGAAAGTGAACGCCCGCAATGGACCGACGCATGCTGCGAAGTGAGCCTGGATGGCCTGCGTTTCGGCGGGCGAAAGTTCGTCCAAGTTGAGCACCCACGTGGTCCGGGATGCTTTTGGATCCGGGCTTAGCAAAATGCTGCCGTCTCCTAATACGTTCTGAATCGTTCGTAAAGTTCGTTGCTTGCTGAATGGGAACTGCGCCACAGCGCCGCTCGAAAGTTGAGGAAAGAACAGGTCAGGCATTGGTCTCCATCACCCAGAGTGAAGTGCTTCCAGCGTCCACGCCCTGGTAGAGCGTTATGAGCTCCGAGACGCCGATTCTGCAATTTGGTACGTCGAGGCCAGTGATCGGATCGGTGAACGTGAAGGGAGCATATGCGCCCTGCTGTGAGTCAAAGAACGCCTCCAGTTGGTCCATCTCGGCGTCATTCAGCAGACCCAGTTTGATTTGCCATCTTCGAAATTGTCTTCCTTGGGATAGGAAACGCTGGTCAGCGCCATCAAGAAAACGAATGACGGAGGTGTTCTGCACCGAACCGGTCACGAGCGGGTACTGGGAGATCGCTCCGCTGCTCAGGGTGGGGAAGTTGGCCATCTTTATATCTCGTGGATAACGTCGTTCAAAGAACTGGAATTAAGAAGCGCAGTTCTCACGGCCTGGGCAATCTGGTCCTGACTCAAGGCCGGCATAGAAAGAGCCCCGGTCCCGTGGGCGGGTGCCGCAGCATAGATTCCTGACCCTTGCGGGGATCCATACGCGCCATTCGACGCCTTCACGCCCGTGCCTATCGAGAACGATTCAGTACGGGCCTGAGGAAGTGCGAACGCCTGAACCGGCGGAGCTACAGTGCTGCTTTGGCCGCCAAAGAGACCACCAATCAAAGACCCGAAAGTCCCGATACTGAATAGCCCGCCAAACGCGCCGCTTCCGCTGAGAAGACTGGACAGTCCGCTGCTCGCGGTTTTCTTTAATAAGTTGGTGAGGTCGGAGGCTGTGGCGGTTGAGGAACCAGACGACTGGTGCGCTTTGCCGAACTGAATTCCCACAAGCGACCGCGACGTGAAGGACAGGGATCGTGAACTTCCGACTGCACCCGCGGACAGTTTCTTTGTTGCCGCTCTTATGTCAGGCGAGCCTGTGCTTGAGGCAGCGAGAGAAGACACTCCGCTCTTTCGTCCGGACTTGCTTTGACTCAACCGATCAATCAGACCTGTGAGGTTGTTCTTCGATTTGCTCACGATGACTCTCCTTCCGCCAAGCTTCTTCGAGCACCAGGAACGCATCTGCCGTTCTCGCGCTCATGCACGTCAGATCCAACCCGCCAAGCTGTTTCCATGTCTGATATTCATCAAGGAAACTGAGGCTTTCGGGTGTGATGATCGACTTTGGACACCGCGTAGAGATAACATCACCTCGAGCCCAAACCGGACGTTTCTCCGTCGGGCTCTGGATGGTGTACCACGCACAACTTCTTGTTTTGTGTAGGCCGCTTCGACGGCAAGACTCGCATTCCCAAGCGGCCTGTGAAGAGAACTGGAAATGGAATGCGATTAGAAGTTTTTTCTTTCTTGCTCCGTCAAACCTAATTCGTGCCGAATCCGCTCGATGACTTCGTCGGCCAGTTCTTCCGGGCCGGTTTGGATGAGCGTATCCACTGTTGCGGTTTGCCCATCGATGGACAGACCATTGATCGCAGCAAGGCCCCACTCGACGTAGAGCTTCCGAACAAGATGGTCGCCCAATGTCGCTTCGCTCTGCTCGGCTGTGTCACCGGCCCGCAGAAATTCGTGGCGCAGACAGAGCTCACGAACGTGGCGGATCAGTTCCATCCTTCTACCAAGTGAGACCTTGTAGACGCCAAAGCGAACTCCTGGCAATGTTCGGCTGTCATGCCATCTGACGCTTTCGTATGCCGACGCGCTACGCAAACGCGAGATAAAGTTCATCATTTGAAGTTCCTTGTGCCAGGCAGTTGTTGAAGTGCCACTGGAGACGTGTGTCCGAATCCAGATATTCCGGGATCTCCGGTACGACATTCGGCAGATAGATTCCGAGGAGTTGACCTTGCTGCTGACCGAGTTGCAGCATGGCCGAAATGGGAGTCCTCAGCTTCGCTGCTGAATAGAGCGCGATGCTCTGCGCATCGTCCTGGGCGAAAAGTGTAAAGTGCACGTTCACCTCGCGCTCACCTGGAACCAGAGCTGTCGGGTAGACCGAGCCAAACTCCTGGTTTCGTAGTGAGACGTTGTTCTTTATTTCGATCACGGCGGAGGTGAGGGTAAAGAACTGTGCTGCGGCACTCCCCAGCCAAACTTGTCCAAGATGTCCGGGGACAATCGAGTAATCGAATGTCCCGAGTTGGGACTCCGTCGGAAATGCGGCGAGCCCAGTCGTTCCAAAACGAGTGTTGCTCGAATCGAGTAGATCGGATGCCGGCCCACTGAACAGGAATTCATGGAAGTCACCGTTGACCGTGACGTTGGCTGTATTAATCGCCGCTCCGGTTATGATCAGACTGACGGCATCGGCCGGATCCCAGTAGTCGTAAAG
>JAOAPP010000028.1 GCA_025462985.1 Bryobacterales bacterium
ATTGCCAGTGGCCAGGGCTGCCTGAAGCACGGTCATGGTCTGCTCGGTCTGCTTGGAGGCGCCGGTTCTGCTCGCGGTCAGGACTAGAGCAGAGACCGTGAACACGGCAAAAAAAACGAGTACTAACAGCGTCAACATTTCTTTACCCTCGCCTTCTCAGTTCACTTCCTGCACGCGCTCGAACATGCTGCCGGGCAGTATAACGCCCGAGACACGAAGCTGTTCGAGGAATTTAGGACGAATGCGGCTGGGCTGGAATACGCCCGTCACTCTTCCATCCGGTCCGATTCCCTTCTTCTCGAAACTGAAGATCTCGTGCATGCTGATGATGTTCTCTTCCATGCCGGTAATCTCTGAGATGTTGACCACTTTACGAGTACCGTCGCTCATGCGGGAGACTTGGATGACGATAGCAATGGCTGAGGCCATCTGCTGGCGAACCGTTCTTTCCGGCAGATTCAGATTGGTCATCGCGACCATGGATTCGAGTCTGGATAAAGCATCGCGCGTAGAGTTCGCGTGAATCGTGGCCATCGAGCCTTCGTGGCCGGTGTTCATTGCCTGCAGCATGTCGAATGCTTCTTCTCCACGCACCTCTCCGATGATGATGCGGTCGGGGCGCATGCGAAGGCTGTTAATAAGAAGTTGCCGCTGACGGACGGCGCCAAGCCCTTCGACGTTCGGCGGCCTCGTCTCCAGACGAACGATATTTTCCTGCGCGAGCTGCAGCTCGGCTGCATCTTCGATTGTGACAATACGTTCCCCTTTGGGGATGTATCGGGACAATATGTTCAGCAGGGTGGTCTTGCCGGCGCCAGTACCGCCTGAGATGAGGATGCTGATCCGCGCGCGCACCGCCGCGGCAAGCAACTCCATCATCTCTGGCGAGATACTCTTCAATTCCCCCAATTGATTGGCGACCAGCGGGCCGGTGCCGAAGCGACGGATGGAGAGAGCGGGACCGTCGAGTGCCAGCGGCGGGATGATGGCATTGACGCGAGAACCGTCGGGCAGACGTGCGTCGACCATAGGCGAAGACTCATCAACTCTCCGGCCGACACGCGACACAATGCGATCAATGATCTGCATCAGGTGGCGATCATCACGGAATACGGCATCAATTCTCGTCAGAATTCCTTTTTTCTCGATGAAAACTCGGTCTTTGCCGTTGACCAGGATGTCCGAGATTTCGAGATCTCGGAGCAAGGGTTCCAGCGGGCCAAGGCCGAAGACTTCATCGAGCAGGTCCGACTCAACCTTTTCCTGTTCACTCAAGCTCAATGGCACCCGCTGGGTGGTGATGATCTCACCGATCATATTGGCCACCGCCTGGCGCGCCTGGTTACTGTTCACACGCGACAACTTCTCCAGATCCATCTTCGGGATCAGTGTCCGGTGTACTTCCGCTTTGAATTTCTCGAGATTGAGTTGCTCCACGTTATGCCATCCATAGTATCGATGTGAGAATTGGCCCTTCTACTTCATCCAAATAATTGAAACCGTCTCTTCTTTTCCGGCACTGCCGGCAGACCACACGCTGTTCTGGCCATTTGACGGATTACACCTGCTATGGCCGAATCTCCCAGTGCAAGCGGAGTAGCCGTATTCTGCGCGCGCTGCACCGTGACGTAATCATTCGGAACCTTCCATTTGGGAGACATGGTCAGCGCCTTCTTGATATTTTCCTCATCGATACCCAGAGTGTTAGTGGTAAAGCGATTGAGCACGATCTCGAGCTTGGGCGTCGGGAGCGTAAAGAACTCCGAGATCAGGCGATTGGAGTTGCGAAGCTCCGGGATGCTGACCTGAGTCACGAGATAAGCCACATTGGCTCCCTCAAGCAGGGCCTTGTAGTTGGAGCCCATGGTTGACCCGGCGTCGACGACGACAAAATCGAAATCCTGGCGGGCAACGGTTAAAAGCTTTGTGATACCTTCGTCGGTGGCATGAATCGAGGTGTAGTTATCGGGAGCCGAAAGCACGGATAAGCCCGAACTATGTTTGGTCAGGAGTTTGGAAAGAAAATTGGAATCCAGACGGCTGATATCCTGAAGGGCATTTGCGGTTGAGAACTGGGTAATAATGCCAAGGTCCAGTGCTGCTGCCCCAAGAGGAAGGTCAAGATCGAGCAACAGAGTGTTCTGTTTGGACTCTTGCGCGAGCATGATGGCAAAATTACTCGCGATGGTGCTGACACCGGAGCCGCCCTTGGCGCCAGCGAAAATCAACAATCTTCCCAGCGTTTTCTTGGGAGCGTGGACCGCTGGACGGCGAACTGAAGCGCGGACCAGAGCTTCCGCAATCGTGCTGGGGGCAATAGGCTGGTTAAGAAATTCGCGGGCACCGGCTCGCATGCAGCGAACCAGCAGTTCTGGATCGGCGTGCGTCGAGTAAACCATCACGGTTACGGAGCTATTGCCGCAGATATGCTCCACCAGATCGAGGGCGTGCTCCGGATCGCTGTCCAGTTCCACAATGATCACGTCGAAACCGGTCTCCAGCAACTGTGGGACATCATCCAATTCCGGATACGATGCGAACTCGCGTGTCAGATTGGCCTGTGATCCGGCAAGGGCGCTGGCAACCGCCTTTCTGCGCTGCTCCTCGGGACCAATCAAGGCTACAGACATTACGTGAATGTCCAGCATATCCGGGCCTTGGGCAGAGGTAGACATCACGATTTCGCTCCCTCGCGCTCGAAACACTCCGTTGGGTTGAACTGAGCTTGCCATATTTTTCTTGTCGTATCCATAGTGCGTACGTCAGTCCTTATTTGGAAAAGAAGGAAAAGATCGTTCCGATGGCAATGGCCGGAGCATACGGCATTTTGCGGGTTAATGGATTGCTTAGAACCAACTCTGGGTGAGGACGCAATCCCCGTTTTGTAAAACCGAAGACCAGATCGCCTGCGCCCTGGAACAAGTCGCCGAGAAATCCGCCGGCGGCGGCCCAGCAGAGAGCCATGATGCCTCCGGCCATGCTGGTTATTACAAGTGCAAACATCAACTGCGTAGGACCGATCCAGGCCCCAATGGCTGCACACAGTTTCAGATCTCCCATGCCCATCCCACCCAGCCAGTAAAGTATGCCGAGGAGCACTGCGCCCAGCCCCAGCCCCGAAAGGCTCTGGCCAATGCCGCTCCAGCCATGAAGCCAGCCGGAGACGGCGATTCCCGCGAGCATGAAAGGAAGCACCAGCCAATTCGGGATACGTCGGCTGCGCAGGTCCGTAAAGGTCGCCACGGCGAGAACAATAAGAGTCGGCCACCAGGCGATCGAGTGCATATACAGTCTCTTTCTCCCGCTGTTTGCAGGGGCGCACCCAGGGGAGTGCAATTCGCCATCCAAATCACCGAAAGCTTCCAAGAGGTTGAATTCCGGAGTCTAGACGGTTTCGCGGAGACCTCAGTGTGAACGACTGTTTACAGGCGGCGTTCCCGGGTGAAGCGGAACATATACACTCCGCCCGACCGTCAATGTCGCTTCCGGAAACAGGAGTGGCAGGTCGGAGATTGAGCCGGTGACAAACTCATGACCATCGAAACGCACCGTCCGCAAGCTTTTGCTAGGTAATTTCTCTATTACGTTTTGAATGTACTCTTTGTAGGAGTTGCCGTCCGGGAGCGGAAACATAACAAACCGGGTATAGGGGGTCGCCGGCAAAGCTGTGACAAGGCGGGTGTCGCGTTCGTACATGGAAAAGATTCGCGGCCCCTCTTTGAGATGGGCTTCCGGATATTCCACGGTCAGATAGTCAGGAAGATAGTAGCCTGCGTGGCGAAACCCGTTGAAATGGGAGTCGAAACTAAGAATCACGGTAT
>JAOAPP010000057.1 GCA_025462985.1 Bryobacterales bacterium
TGGTTGCCGCGGCCACGATCGTCGGGGGCCGATGCTTTCGGACTCCGGCGTCGCGGGGACAATGGCGGCGAACCGTTCCGGATTGCAGGTTCTACCATTCGGAACCTGACGCTCGCCTGGGTCTTGACGCTTCCGGATTCGATCACTTTAGCCGTGCGCTTTACTGGCTCTTCAGGCATCTCGGATCAGAGGCGAGAGCCCCAATTCACCTAGCTGGTGCGGTGGACCGCTAATGGTCCCAGCGCCTGATCGGTCGGCATCACCTGAATCACGTTGACATTGACGTGTGCGGGACGGGTCGCTACCCAATGGACCGTATCGGCAATATCCTCCGGTGTCAATGCACGTGCGCCTTTGTATACCGCTGCAGCCTTCTTTTCGTCGCCCTTGAATCGGACCTGTGAAAATTCGGTCCCTCCGGCCAAGCCTGGCTCTACATCAGTCACGCGCACCCCGGTCCCCAGCAGGTCTGAACGCAGACTCAGACTGAACTGGCGAACAAAGGCTTTCACTCCGCAGTAGACGTTGCCTCCTGGATACGGCCATTCGCCGGCTGTGGATCCGATATTGATGATGTGCCCGCGCTTCCGCTCCACCATGCCGGGAAGCAGCAGACGCGTACAGTACATAACGCCCTTCACGTTCGAATCAACCATCGCGTCCCAATCGTCGAGATCTGCGGACGGTCCTGGATCAAGGCCGACGGCGCCTCCGGCGTTGTTCACCAGGACGTCAACCGCCGCAAGCTCAGCCGGCAAGCTGGCAATCGCCGCTTCCACCTCGCTTCGCTTTCCTACATCGAAGGAAATCCCATGAAAGGATGGCCCCAGTTCTTGCGCCACTTTCGAGAGCCGGTCCTTGCGTCGGCCTGTCCCGATAACTGTCGCCCCGTCCTTCAAGAACTTGCGTGCGATCTCCGTTCCGAAACCAGCGGTTGCGCCTGTGACAAAAACGATCATGATCCCAGGGTGTCATATCAGGCGAAACAGAGCGACCGGCGCGCATGCTCAAACTGCCCGCTGTGTTAGGCTGAGAGCGTTCTCGGCTTCCGAAATGCAAGTCTGGTATTGCACGTAATCCGCGACCTTTTGCTCATGTCATTGCAGGTCTTCTTGCAGGCTCAATTGCTCGGTTCGGAAGATTTTCTGGCTGCCCAGTCTCAGGACGGCCAGGATGATACAGCGAACCTTGTAGGCCGCTCCGCGTGGCTGAATCTGATAGCCGAGATTCTGCCGAGGGCTCTGCTGGCCGAATTAAAGCTCTCGAAAATGCTGCTCGGATCGAGCAGTGCCGAGCAGTTCTTCCTCGTGCTGGCCGAAGAAGAGATTCCACACGCGAATACGTTTCTGGAAACGGCAGCTGAAGCTCTTTCTACCCTCTCTCGCGATAAGCTGCGCCTGGTGTGGGTCAGCACAGAAAACCTTGGCGCATGGCCCGTTGCGCGCAAACGGCTGGACGATGCGCTCGCTGCGAAGATCTCCGCGCCACTTTTAACGAGTTCGGCGCCAGATGAGTTCTTCGCGCCTTTTCTACAGGACGCACGCGACGACGATCAGGCTTACTTCACGCAATTCGCCGAGAAGCTTCCAACGGCAACACGGGCCGGCTGGTCCAGTGAGCATCCAGCCTACGTGCTGTGGGACGAGGGCCAATACTCCTGGCCCTTGCGCGAACAGTCCGAAGTGGATGACGACGGTATTCTGTTCCCACGCCGCTTTGCAAGCAACGAAGACGGATCCGCGCCGGCCACCTTGCCTGAACTCGCCAAGCGAGCCGACGGAACTCCTCATTGGGGCGTTCTGCGCGGGGATGTGGATCAGTTCGGATTGCGATTGCAGCGGGCGTCGTCCATTGAAGAGCATCTGCACCTGTCGATCCTGTTCAAAGAATTCTTTGCTGGAGAACTCGCGATACTCTGCACTCTGCCCGAGTTCTGGCGAAGCGTCCGGATCCTGTACCGGGGTGGCGATGATTTCGCAGTAGCGGGCTCGTGGGATGCCTTGATTCTGCTTGGCCGCGAGCTACATCGGCTGTTTGAGAAATTCGCGGAGCAGAACCTGCAGTCGTTCGCCGGCGTAGAAGGCAAGACCCTCAGCACGGCCCTGGCAATTTCGTCGGATCTGGACGGGCCGCTGGCGGCGGTGTTTGAAGAGGCTGGAGCGAACCTGCGTAGCGCGAAAGCGAATGAGGCCGGGACGTTCCACCTGTTCGGGCGGACACTCGAATGGAAGCGCCTGAGCGATGCCGAAGAATTGAAAAGCAGCCTGGTACACCTGGTACGCGGACACGGTTTCTCGCCGGGTTACATCAACGATCTTGCTTCGGTGTATCGCGAGTCGTTTTCGGCGCGGGCGGTGCGACGGTCGAAGGCGGCGCGAGTGGATAAGCCGTGGCGGACGTACATGCGCGTCTCCCGTGTGCTTCCGCAGACACGCAGCAAAGAAGTGGTAAACCTAAGAAACACGATTGTGACCCATCTATTGGGCAGGAAAATATCAGGTTTAAAACTTCGTCCTTCAGCGCGCGTCGGCCTGGAGTGGGCGCGATTGGCTGCCGGAAGCTAAGAAGTATGTCCGGAAGCTCCCGGAAAGGAATCGGAAATGGCTGAGACAGAAGAGAAGAAAACTGAAGAGCGCCGCGGGGGAGAAAATCGGCCCCCTCGCGAAAACCGCGGACCGGGCGGCGGACCCCGTGGTTCTGAGCGTGGCGGCGGACCCGGCGAAACTCGAGGCGACCGCGGTGGT
>JAOAPP010000070.1 GCA_025462985.1 Bryobacterales bacterium
ATGACAGAGCCATTACGAAGATCAGGAATTCGAAAGTTCGGCGAACTCGCAGAACAGCCGTTGGTTCATCTGGATACCATTCAAGTAGCCCAGACTTCCCCTTTGCCATTCGCCAGAGTGCCACGCGCGTGGCATCAAACGTGAGAATGGCGTTTCGCTGGAAGAACGTGAGTGAGCCGACCGAACGAAGAAAGCCGTTCGCCCCGACGTACAAAGCAGCTCGTGCCCATCCACGACGCACACGCCCGCCGCCGCTAAAGCGCGGAATCTGCATGATGCTCAGGACCACGTTTTCTCTTTGAGCTAGGACAATCGCCGTCAGCGTTAGAAGGCCCCATTTGGGGCCAGCTGCAAATGCAACGCAGACACTCAAATAAGCGAACACCGGACTCGCGGCATTCAGCACCACATGTCCAACAGCGAGGCGCTGCTTCAGATTCAGCTTCTTCCCGCCGGGGAGGCAGCGCCGAGTGACGACCCAGGGAAGTATTTGCATGTCGCCCCGAACCCATCGATGCTGACGACGCTCCCAGTCGATCCGCGATTTCGGGAACGGCTCATAGACGCTAATTAGGTCCGTCGAACAACCATTCCCCAAGATTGCTTCAAGATGATCATGACTTAGAACCGTGTTCTCCCCGATCATCGAGCTGAGATCGAGGAAGTCGTCGACGTGCAACATCGCCTTGCCATTGTAGATATCGGTGCCGAATAAGGCTTGGCGTAGTCGCGCCTCGCGCCAATCGGTTGTTCCGCGAAAGACCGTCGGTTGGCTTAGCCAGCGCTCAAAGGGTTCCTCGACCAAATCGAGCGTGTCGACGTAGGGCGACAACACGGCTGGCGGGTGGCGCTGAGCAGCCTTGATTCGAAGGTCACTCAGCATTTGCGCCAAGTGCAAGACGTCCGGTGCGCGAACCCGTGAGTCGACGTCCATAACAAAAACGAAAGTGGCTCCCCTCCACCGTTCAGGACAGGCGCCCACGAATGATGTGGGCTGGTCTCTCGTGAACCGAAGGAATTCCAGCACCTTCCCGCGCTTACGCTCCCAACCCATCCAACGATGCTCATAAGCGTTCCACTTGCGCGATCTGTAGAGCGCAGCCGCGATCGGCCTGCCGTGCCGAAGACGGGAACGGTTCAGCGTCGCCAGTCTGTCTTCGAGTTCAGCACGAAGGGAATAGTCGCCCGGTAGCTCCGGCTTCTCTGCATCCTGAAAATCGACCAACAGGATGATCGGTATGCCGACTGAGCGCTCGAACTCCCAATTATCCTGAATACACTTGATTGCGGCATCGATGTCATTCGTTGAGCGGACTAGCAGCGGCACGATGGTCGGAACGGCCACGGGATCCGCACGATTCGCATTGCTGGCGGTCCGCTCCGCTAGATGCCATCTTGCTTCGGGCGTAAGCAAAGCCAACACGAGCATGGATGAGTCAATCGCAAACAATACGATCGCGCTGATCATCGCCACCGCAAGCAGAATGCACGCAACGCTGCTCGCGAATGGCTGAAGCCATATTACAGCGCCAATTAGAGAAATAAGTTGAACGCCTACGAGCGCGGTTGTCGCGATCGCACTCAGACGCGTGCCCGGTTCAAGGCCGGTCCATTCCCATGGGCAGGCCCGAAATGCCTTCGCAACGTCGAACGGCCGGGCGGCAACCTTTGCCTCGGTGCCCGGGCCGGTGTCCATGCCGAGCGCCGCAGGGGCCGCATAGGCGCGAGTGCCCTCGAGGTATGCCTCACTCAACGCCACGTCTCCAACCGCGTTCGATCGATCGTGCATGTGCCCGCGCCTCCCCTCAATCGGTGCATGCACGCACGACCCGATCTGCCATGACGTCGGACGAACGAACGTAGGTCTTGGCAAGCGAGCACTCATTATCGGAAGTGCGGCTGCCGATGGCGATCAGCCGTTCGACGTAGCGCGAGGCCCGGGCAGCGAAGTCATCTGCTTTGGCGAAGTTCAAAACGACCCCGCGTGCGCGGGAATCCAGCCTTATCCAATGCAGACAAGGTCTTGCGGGTGCCCAGTGTTTGATCCTCGCGAGAATTGCGTCCCCGTCCCCGGGCGCGAGAGTGGCGGCCCCTATCGTCCCGGTCACGATGAGGCGAATCGCTTCCGGAGTGTGAGCGCTAGAGTTTGGCGGATCTTCGGTCCCTTTGCCTTGTATGCATCTACCTGACCCTCTGTGGCACAAGAGTCATAGGCCCATGCGGGGGTGGGCATTGTACATTTTAGCTAGAGTGCGAAGTCTGCTAAATTGAATCGGATCGTCCGATAATAATAACGAAATATAAGATCTAAATCTTGGAACTTCGAGAAAAATATTGACGAACGAATTTACTGCTATAACTGTGCTCGAGACATAATTAAAGCAACGGTAGCTCGGGCCGCTGCGGAAAAAGTCCGTGACGGAACGCTGGATCGCGTGATTCAGCGAACGGATGAAATACGTCCTGAGGAACTGAGCTTTGCGCAGAGTTCGTAAATTAGTGCGCGCCTGGCGCACTCTTCATTGTTAGCGCTTGCACACCTCGTGCGGCGGGCAGCCTCAGTCTTGAGACATCGAGCGCAAGTTCGATTGATAGGCGCGGGAGCACTTGAGTTGCGAGATCTTACGCGCAAGGCGCTTCGACCTCGAATTGTTGGGCATTCAGGTCGCTTTGATCGAAGTAGAAGTCTTGTCGCGATAGGCGACGTCATGCCAAGCAGGCTGCCGCTTGAGCGCGTTGGGCCCGAAAAAGGCCAAACAAGCGGCGCTTCCGATTCGCGCCGGTCATGATGAACGACGCGCATTTTCCGGGTCAGCCTTTAACTGCCGTCCGGGAGAAAGCCGAAGGGGCGGCAGGTGCGATCTACGTCATTTTCGTGGTTTCGCTGGCAGCGATTTTGGCGGTTTTGACGGTATTCTGCCAAGGCTTTCGAGGGGGTGATGGCGGAGATGCGTTAGTCGGCCTGGGACTATTGCTGCTACCGGTGTTCGTCGATCCGGCGACGGCACTCATATCGAGCTTTCATCGCGCATTCGGCCGGCCCTCATCGATCCCTCGCTCGGACCATCTGGCAGTCGAGAAGTATCTCAATGAAACCCTTGTGGCGATCCCGGTCCTCGTCAACCAAGCCAATTACGGCAGCTTTCGCAGGCTTCTTGAGGCTCGTTACCTACAAAGCGGGAAGTGCGGGTTGCGCTTCTGTTTGCTCACAGATTTCGATG
>JAOAPP010000087.1 GCA_025462985.1 Bryobacterales bacterium
CGTCGATGCGTTCAAAGAAATAGCCAGCTTGGGCCGGATCTCGGCGCGCCCGAGCTCCTGCATCATAGGCACAATGCCGGAGGTGGATACCGTGATGCGTTTGGGTGACATGGCAATGCCGGTCGGATCGGTCAGCAGGCGCGTAGCCTTCAAAACGTTATCCAGATTGAGCAGCGGCTCTCCCATCCCCATCATGACCACGTTCAGTTGTGAAGCTGTCGCCTTCAGGCCGTTCTCACGGGCCACATACAGGACTTGTCCGACAATTTCTCCCGCCGCCAGGTTCCGCTCTAACCCCATCAACGCGGTCAGGCAGAACTTGCAATCCACCGGACATCCAATCTGGCTGGAGATACAGATGGTGCCCCGTTTTTCTTCGGGCATCAAAACTGCTTCCACGGTTCGGTTATCCTCAAGACGTAGAAGATAACGCCTCGTACCATCGACAGAGTCATATCGGCGCTCCGCTACCGGAAGACCTACTGAAGTGGTTCTAAGTAGCTGATCCCGAAGGGCTTTGGGCAGATCTGAGATATCTGACAAATTAGCCACTTGTTTCCGGTACAAAGCGTCGTATAGTTGTTGGGCGCGGTAGGAGGGCTGTTGCGGACCGAGGGCTTCTCGCAGGTCGGCTAGCTCCATTCCGACCAGATTCTTCCCCTCAACTGCTTGCGGGGTCACGAGTTAGCGTTCCTCGGGTCATCAAGAAAGGTTTTACACATATGGTGGTTTCAGCTTCCCCTCACGTTCGACAAATTGAACGGGCGATTCTCCCCAACGGGATTCGAATCGTTACGGAATCGATGCCGTATGTTCGTTCGGTCTCGCTCGGCATTTGGATTGGCAGCGGTTCCCGCATCGAGCACGGCGCAGAAAACGGCCTCTCCCACTTTATTGAGCATATGGTCTTCAAAGGGACGAAGAATCGTTCCGCAGAAGACATCGCACGTTCAGTTGATTCGGTTGGGGGCGGTCTTGATGCATTCACCAGCAAAGAACTAGTAAGTTTTAACACCAAGGTGATGGACGAACATCTGCCGTTTGCGCTGGATGTTCTGGCCGACCTGGTTCTCAACCCCATGTTCCGCCCCGAAGACATCGAGAAGGAAAAGAGCGTCATTCTCGAGGAGATCAAGATGGAGGCGGATCAACCTGAATTCGTCCTCCACGAGGCGTTTACAAGCAGCTTCTGGAAAGGCCATGGTCTTGGCAAGCCAATTCTCGGCACACGGGAAACGGTAAAGAAGTACGACCGGGACATGCTGCTGGGCTTTTATAATCGCGTCTACTCTCCGAGCAATATTCTGATCACTGCTGCGGGCAACCTGAAGCACCATGAGGTCGTTCAGATGATCGGCGAGAAGTTCGGCGACATGGGCGACCGGGGAACGCCGCCCGTGGCCACCACGCCCAAGGCGTACGCACCCCTGATTCTAAAAAAGAAAGAGTCTCTGGAGCAGGTCCACATCGCGGTCGGCGTTCCAGCGTATCCGCTCGCGCATGAGTTGCGCTTCCCGCTTTACATCTTGAACACGGTCCTGGGCGGTGGAATGAGCTCTCGCCTGTTCCAGGACATTCGTGAGCGCAAGGGGTTGGCGTATGCGGTTTATTCGGAACTCAATCTCTTCAGCGACACCGGATGCCTCACTATCTATGCCGGGACCGGCATTGAAACGGCCAAGCAGGTGGTCACTTCGGTCGTCGACGAGTTCAGGCAGTTGAAAAACGAGCTGATCGGCGAAGATGAGATCCGCCGCGCCAAGGACCACATGAAGGGATCTCTCATGCTGAGCCTGGAGTCCACGTCGAGCCGTATGTCAAATCTGGCCCGTCAGGAGCTTTATTTTGATCGGTTCATGTCGCTGGATGAGTTGCTCGACAACATCGAATCTGTCGAGCGAGAAGCAGTACAGGCGATCGCCCAGGAATTCTTTGCTACCGGGAACATCGCCCTCGCCATGCTGGGCCGCCTCGGTGATATCGAGGTCTCGCGCGAAGACCTCGTGTGTTAGCGGTTCTGCAGTGCGGCAAGTTTCTCGTCGAGGAACGCTAGCGATCGGTTGAGCATTTCGCGGTAACGCGGCTTGGTGCTGGTCTCCAGGTCCTGCATCACCCGCGTCCGTGAGAGTTTCAGGGAGTCTATCTCGCGCTCACGGGCGACTTGCTCGGCGGAAGGCTCCTGCCTGCCTCGCTGGGAGGCCCGAACTTCTGCCGCCTCAATCTGGGATTCGACTTCCTTGCTCTCCCAACCCCGTGCCACAGGTCAATCCTCCTCGCGTGACGTACTAGTCCCGACCCAGGGGCAAAGACTCTTCCGGAAGTTGCTCATCCACCGGGCCATAGCGGGAACGTCCACGCCTGTCCCGATTTCCGGGCCATTCGAGGCGCAGATCCTGCGATACCTCTTCCAGCATCTCCAGGGACGCCCCCCGGAGTTCCATGGCGAAGCAGGTCACCAGCAGGTTGTCACAGATCAGATTGATCAGACGCGGAATCCCGCGCGAGCGCTTGTGAATCTCTTCCAGCACTTCCGGCGGAAAGACGCGCTGGTTGACCATCCCGGAACGGGCCAGCCGCGTCTCGATATAGCCTACCGTCTCGGACGGCGTAAGTGGATTGAGTGAGCACCGGAGCACGATGCGCTGCTTCAACTGACGAAGATTCGGGGCGTCAAGCTTGCGATCCAGCTCGGGCTGGCCGGCAAGAATGATCTGAAGGAGCTTGCCGCCACGGTTCTCAAGGTTGCCCAACAGCCGGATTTCCTCGAGAACATCCCATTCCAGATTGTGAGCTTCGTCCACGATTAACACGGATGTACGGCCGCGTTCCGCTTGTTGGACCAGCAAGGCATTTAGTGCAAACAGGATAGAAGTCTTCGATTTGCGATCGCATTGCAGGTCGAAATCGTACGCCATCATTTCGAAAAACTGGTCTGGCGTTAAACGCGAATTAAAGATAAAAGCGAATTCCACACGCTGGGTGTCGAGATAATCTCGCAGACACTCCAGCATTGTGGTTTTACCTGTTCCGACCTCACCACTGAGCGCAATAAATCCTTTCCGGCTGCGGACGCCGTAGATAAGATTGGCAAGCGCCTCCTCGTGTTGCGGACTTCGATACAGGAACTCTGGATCGGGACTCAGATTGAATGGATTTTGACTTAGTCCGAAGTAGGCCTTATACATGGCGGATAGAATATTCCTCCTCCAAAAGGACGAGGAGGACCAGACGCCCAACCGGCGCCACAGACCTAATCATACTTCTTTCATCGGCATTTTCCGCCTCACCGGCCGGCAATTGAGGTTAGAAATTGGTTAACCAGTACCGTTACTTCCGAAACTCGATGCGAGTCCATCCGGGCAGGGCGGTCGGCTGGCCGCCAGTGAACACCAATCGCCGCGTTTTCGGGAAGACGACGCCCTCGCGGATCGACCGGCCGATCGCCGGAACGGCACGCAGAACCTTCCGAAAAGCTTCGTTGTCAGTGTCCAGGAACCCCGATTTGGAAACGAACCCGCTTCCCCAGCCCAGGCAGAGCAGGCACGTATTCGATTGAGCACGAGCCGTTTCCAGTTCCCGCCCCAAGCGCCTCACGGTCTCCGCCACCGCTTGCAACCCGGTCGCCTCGGCATACCGGGAATGCAACGCCAGTTGCGCCTCGGCGTAATCATTGCTGGCCTTGAGCATTGTTTCCATGTCGGGCGCGGAACGCCACCCCAGAGCCCGGCTAAGTTCTGGGGTTTCGAGGAATTTACGTTCCTCCCAAGTGCCTGAGAACGCCGTCCCGGGAACGGCCATCTCGGCGAACACGGGGGTAGAATCCCCCACACGCCCGGCCGGAACACTTCCCCGGCCAGCCACTTTCCAGACCACGTGCGGTCCGCCGGACTGGCGCGTGTCAATAGAGGCCACTCTGGTGAGGTAAACCTTGAGCGCGGAAGTTGGGACCGCTGCGCTGTCAGCGACTGAGATGATCTTCACCTGGGAAGCGCCAGCTGCATTTTCGGCCGCTTCGCCGACCCGCCGCGGAACTCTCTCTCCATCGAGCGAACCTGCTATACGGTCGATAGTACCCGGAGAAAAACGGGAGTACACCAGACCTGTTCGTAACGCTCCCTTCAACGAGGAAGCAGGCAGATAAGCGCCGCGATGATCCGACGCAAACGTCGGGATGAACAGCGATTCGGTGGGAGACGCGTTCCAGATCGCGGTAGCAGCGGCATTCTCGAATGGGATTCGTCGCTGTGAGAAGTTCTGCGCGAAGCCGCCCCAGGATGCGAAATCCAGCTTTGTCGCCCTCCGTAGCTGGGTGAGATACCCTTCCAGCCTCGGACCACGCGCCAGCAGGCGGAAGATACGCGACTGATCGAGGACGTTCACCTGGTCTTTCCAGACCATATAGTCGATAGGAGAAAGCTCCCGGCCGTCTCCAACCAGCAGCGGCGTGAGTGCGGTGACTTTATATTCCATGGTCAGGTCCCTCGCTGGGCGCATCCGGATCTTCAATGGACCCGAGCGATTCTGAACCACCCTGAGGCTCTACTTCCGACGATGGCTGCCCATGCGATTCCATCTCTGGCAGCAGTTCGGGCGAACCCGGCAGACCCTCGCTGGGCTCTGCGACTGCCTCTACCGAGGATTCCTGTTCAACTGGCGGTTCTGGCCGCGGAGGCTCTTCGCTCGCGGACGGCTGATTGTCTGTGGGCTCTGCTGGAGGACTCGGCTCCTGAATCGGCTCCGCTTCGCCGAGGCTCTCCTCGCC
>JAOAPP010000121.1 GCA_025462985.1 Bryobacterales bacterium
GCCACCGCCTTCCGCAAGTTCTCTTCAGGATCGGTGGAGCACGAGTTCTGCACCAGTCCGATGTTGAAACGGCTGTCGCGGTGGGCGCGGGGAGCAACTGTGTTAATGCCCATAGTTTTATTCCTCAGCTTCGATGTCGGTGCCCAGCCCGAAGCTACATGTAAATGCCGCCGTTTACATCAAGAACGTGCCCAGTAATAAAGCTCGCTTCGTCGCTCGCCAGAAACTTGACCGCACTCGCAATATCTTCCGGCGTTCCCATCCTGCGTAAGGGAGTCTGGTCGAGCATTTTTTTCTTCAGCTCTTCCGGCAGAATGTGGGTCATGTCCGTCTCAATGAAACCCGGCGCGACAGCATTCACCGTGATATTCCTGCTCCCGAGTTCCTGGGCAAGCGACTTTGTCAACCCGATCAGCCCCGCCTTTGATGCAACATAATTTGCCTGCCCCGGATTGCCCATCTCGCCTACAACCGAGGAAATGTTGACAATGCGTCCCCAGCGCTCGCGCATCATAGCCGGTAGCACATGCTGAATCGCGTAGAATGCCCCGCTCAGATTCGTATTCAAGACCGCTTCCCAGTCCGGTTTCTTCATGCGAACGGCCAGTCCGTCTTTCGTGATCCCGGCGTTGTTAACCAGGATGTCGATCCGTCCGAACTCCTTTGCCGCTTTACTGAATCCTGCCGCGATCGATTCGCTGGATGCCAGATCGACCTCAATCACGAACGCTTCCGACCCCGCAGACCGTATTTTGTCCGCAACTTCCTCCAGTTTTGCTGTGGACCTCGCAGCCAGCACGGTACGATGACCGGCCGCCGCCAGCATTTGCGCACAAGCCTTTCCGATGCCGCGGCTTGCTCCTGTTATCAGGGCAGTTTTCTTCTCCATAACCCATCTCATGATAATGGGTGGTGGTTGGTGACAAATGCCTTTTGACGACTTGCGGGGATTCATTCGAGCTTTGGAGAAGAGCGGGGAACTGAAGCGAGTCTCGCTTCCGGTCGATCCGCACCTGGAGATCACTGAATTCGCAGACCGCTCCGTGAAGCACGGCGGCCCGGCGCTGCTCTTCGAACAGCCGCGGGGCTCCGGTGTGCCAGTGCTTATCAACGCTTTCGCCAGCATGCACCGCATGGAGATCGCTTTGGGTGTAGAGTCTATCGAAGACATCGCGAGCAGAATCGTCGGGTTTCTCGAGATGCAGAAGCCCGAAGGGTTCCTGGACAAGCTCAAGATGCTTCCGAAGCTGGGCGAGTTAAATGCTATGTTTCCGAAAACAGTGAAGGACGGGCCGTGTAAAGAGGTGATCCGACGCAAAGACTTTTCGCTCGACTTCTTCCCCATCCTGCATTGCTGGCCGGGCGATGGCGGCCGCTTCATCACACTGCCAATGGTCTTCTCGAATAACCCGCAAACGGGAAAGCGCAACTGCGGAATGTACCGCATGCAAGTCTTCGATGGCCAGACAACCGGGATGCACTGGCAGAAGCACAAACAGGGCGCCGAGCACTACCGACGTCTCCTGGCAGAGGGAAAGCAGACGCGAATGCCAGTGGCGGTCGCGATCGGGTCGGATCCCGCTACGCTCTACTCGGCCATTCTCCCCTTGCCGCCCAGCATCGACGAAATGATGTTCTCGGGTTTCCTCAGAGGCAAGTCCGTCGAGATGGTCAAGTGCGAAACTTCCGACATTGAGGTGCCGGCGAATTCTGAGATCGTTCTCGAAGGCTATTTAAATCTTGGCGAGCTGCGGCGTGAGGGCCCGTTTGGCGATCATACCGGCTTCTATTCCCTCGATGACGACTACCCCGTTTTCCACATCGAGTGCATCACGCATCGTAAGCATCCCATCTATGCGGCCACGATTGTCGGTCCTCCGCCAATGGAAGACTTCTATATGGGCAAAGCCATCGAGCGTATCTTTCTGCCCCTGATGAAGATGCAGCTCCCAGAAGTGCGCGATATCTGTATGCCTGCCGAAGGTGTCTTCCACAACTTGATCCTGGTGTCGATGAGAAAGTCCTATCCAGGGCACGCGCGCAAAGTGATGCATGCTATCTGGGGCCTCGGTCAGGCGATGTTCAGCAAATGCATTGTAGTTGTGGATGACGACGTGGACGTACAGAACGTTGGCGAAGTGGCCTGGAAGGCTCTGAACAACATCGACCCACAGCGTGACATTGAGTTTGTTCTCGGTCCGGTAGATTCGCTAGATCACGCAAGCCGGTTGCCGAACTTCGGCTCCAAAATGGGCGTGGATGCGACTACTAAATGGCCGTCTGAGGGCTTCACGCGGCGATGGCCGAACGTCATCAAAATGTCACCTGAAGTTGTCAGCCGCGTGGACGAACTGTGGAAGCGAGCCGGGTTGAGCGCGCGCTGATGGAACGAGTCCCTTATCTTGCAACCCTCGCTTCGAAGCCTTACTCCGACCTGCGATTGCCGGCTGCCCTCCTTCTCGACAATGTCCGAAGCATGTACAATGTCGGCTCCTTTTTTCGCACTGCCGACGGAGCGGGCGTCGAGCGCCTGCTACTGAGCGGGATCACCGCGCGGCCGCCGAAGAACCAGATCCGCAAGACCGCATTAGGGGCGGAAGAACGGGTCGCGTGGGAATCAGTCCATGACCCAGTGGCCACGCTGAAGCATCTCGCGGTGCAAGGTTATGAGATCGCCGCCGTCGAGACAAGCCAGCGGGCCGTTGACATATTCGAATGGCGTCCGCACTTTCCTGTTTGCGTACTGTTCGGACACGAGGTGGAGGGGCTTGCGTCTCCTCTGCTGGAACTCTGCGACACGCATGTCCGCCTTCCCATGCTCGGTTTGAAACACTCGTTGAATGTGGCGAGTGCAGGGGCAATCGTGATGTACGAATTGCTCCGAAAGTATCGCGCTCTGAATGAGGATCGAACATGACACGCAGGGACATGCTGAAGTGGAGTGCGGCCCTCGCCGCAGCAGGCAATCTCAACGGCGTCGAGATCTCGCGGCGGCCTCCGCCATCCAAACGCAAGTTCACCAGCAAGGCCGTCGAAAGCACTGTTGCGAAGGTCAAAGCAACGATTGGCGGTCCTGAGCTCGCGTGGATGTTCGAGAACTGCTATCCCAACACGCTTGACACCACCGTGAACTTCCGCATGGTGGACGGCAAGCCGGATGCTTTTGTCATCATGGGCGATATCGACGCCATGTGGCTCCGCGACTCCTCGGAACAGCTCTGGCCATATCTGCCGGTCACCAAGGAGGATCCGGACCTACGGCGAATGATCGAAGGGGTCATCCGCCGGCAGACGGCCTGTATCCTGATTGATCCGTATGCCAACGCATTCATGCCCGGCCAGCACGATCGCCCGCTTTCCTGGGCAGTCCCACGACAAAGCTGACATGCATCCGGGGGTCGGCGAGCGCAAGTGGGAAATTGATTCGCTTTGCTACACGGTGCGTCTTGCTCACGGCTACTGGAACGCAACCGGCGACATATCGCCTTTCGACGTGCGCTGGCGTTCCGCTGCGCAAACGATCCTCAGTACGTTTCGTGAACAGCAGCGTAAGGATGGTCCCGGGCCTTACACGTTTCAGCGCGAATCCACCGTTCCCACCGAGACTCAGTTCCTGGGAGGGTACGGCAACCCAACGCGCCCAGTTGGCCTGATTCATTCCATGTTCAGGCGCTCCGATGATGCCTGTCTGTATCCACTCTTCGTCCCCGCGAACCTATTCGCAATCCACAGCGCTGCGTTATCTTGCGGAATTATTCCAGAACGTTCTCAAGGACATAGCCTCCGCAACCGAATGCGCCAAGCTGTCGCGAGAGATCCAGGCCGCACCGGACCAACACGCGCATATGGAAAGCGCGGCTCGCGGCGAAGTCTGGGCGTACGAAGTGGATGGCTGCGGCAACCAGTTATTCATGGACGACGCCAAGGCGCCCAGCTTGCTGAGTCTGCCTTACCTGGATTGCTGTGCCATCAGTGATCCGTTGTATCTGCCTTCGCGCGCTGCCGTCTGGAGCAAAGACAATCCTTACTTCTCGTAGGCAAGGCCGGACAGGGAATCGGGGCCCGCACGAAGGGCTAGGCACCCCCCTCAGTTGAT
>JAOAPP010000123.1 GCA_025462985.1 Bryobacterales bacterium
GCTTCGAGAAGGCGCTTGATCCGGAGAACACGGTACCGGGGCTCGCCCGGACCTTGGAACTACTACAGCAAGTTTGTCCGGGAGTTCGGACCAGTGGCGGAATCAGCGACAGCCGTGCGCAGGCACAGCCGACCCCGCCGATTCCCCTCTCAACAGAATTCGTGGCGCGGAAGCTGGGCGTGCCCGTTACGCAGGCACAGATTGCCGAAATTCTGTCCGCGCTTGGATTCAGTGTCCAGGAAAGCGCGCCGGAAGTGCTCACTGTCATCGTTCCTTCGTGGCGCGCCACGAAGGATATCTCGCTGAAGGATGACCTGGTAGAGGAGATTGGCCGGATGATCGGCTATGGCGAGATCACTCCTACACCACCGACGGTTGCCGCAATTCCGCCGCCCGCTAATCCGGCGCGCTCGTACCGGCGGCAGGTGCGATTCCAGCTTGCCGCGCAAGGCTTCACGGAAGTCTACAACTATTCGTTTCTGAACGAAGCCGATGTGAAGAAGTTCTCGTTGCCCATCGCGGAGCACCTGGCGGTGCGCAACCCAATTGCGTCCGAACTGACGCACCTTCGACGCAGCCTTCTTCCCGGGCTCTTCGAGAACGTGGTGAGCAATACGAGGCATTCGCCTGATTTCCGTATCTTCGAGATCGGCAGCGAAATTCATCCTTCGAGCGGCACGGATCTTCCCAAGGAAACGGTTCATCTGGCTGCAGGCCTGTACAACCTCCATGCCAATGTGGGTGACCTATTCGAGCTGAAGCGAGTGCTGGAGTGCCTGTTTCCCGGAGTACGGCTGAGGACGACAACGGCGCTCCCCTACGAGCATCCAACCCGGACTGCGGAAGCCGAATGGCACGGCGCGATCATCGGCCGGATTTTCGAGATTCATCCGTCGCTGCTGCGAGCGGAGGGGATCGAGGGTCGGGCGATGTTCTTTGACGTGGATCTCGCTCGGACACAGGAGCTCCAGTCTAGAAGAACGAAGATGTACAGACCGCTCCGGAAGTATCCCACCAGCGGGTTCGACCTCTCGATTATTGCGGATCTTCGCACGCCAGTAGCGTCGATTGAGAACGATTTGCGCTCATTGGCGGGGGAGAGTCTGGCATCACTCGAATTCGTAACGGAGTACTCTGGCCCTCCTTTCCCTGAGGGACGGAAGAGCGTTTCTTATCATCTCGAAGTCGGTTCTCTCGACCATACATTGACGGCCGATGAAGTGGCCGAGATCCGAGGCCGCATCATCGAGGGGATGCGGAATCGCGGCTATGGGTTGCGGGTCTGAGCTTCGACACCCAAAAACAGCGCACGGACGTCCTCCCAGGAATTGACTCTCCGGAAGCGCTGTTCCCCTACGTTATGCGGGGCGGTGAAGATGATTCCTTCTCCGCCGAACCTGGATAGCTGGCGGACGTTGTCGTCAATCAGATAATCTGCCGCGATGATGCTCTTGTCGCCGCAAAACACGATGTGGCTCGTCGGGATAAATGGAAAGTGCCGCTGCAGCCATTCGAACTTAGCGGAGAAGGAGCATGGCACCTCCATAGCGGCAGTGGCTACGAAGACTTCGTACTCGTTGGTCAGCTCCCTCAGGACATCCTGGCTGCCCGGCATTATGGAGATTCCGGCGAAGAACTCTTCCCTCTCGAAGTAGTCGCGAACGTGGTCCCAGTGCTCGCTTGCAACGACATCCCAGAGACGACGCCCGTGCAATTGGTCCGGGGACAGCGTGATGTCGAAATCGCTTTTGTAGAGGTTCAGACAGTGGCCAACAGTGTCCGCCATCACTTCGTCCATGTCGATCGCAATCCGCTTCATCTTCTTTCAGGCTAGCGTCTTCGTCTTTCAATGCCGTGGCGAACGTGTTGCGATAATTTTGTTTGAGCACCGCTGTTTCTCTTCGCCCAGGTCTGGAGACCCACCCTTCCGGTTCTCTATGGCTTCCGGCATCCCGAACACTTCTGATTGCTGACGTTCATCTGGGTTACAGCTGGGCACAGCGCCGCCGCGGAGAGCTCGGCCCCCTTGCAGACGCGCGGACTCGGGAGAGGTTGTTTACGGTGGTGAGCGAGATGTCTCCGGAGCGCATCGTTTTTCTGGGCGATGTGGTTCATGCTCCGCGCCCCTGCCCCGAGGAGCGGCAATGGATTGAAGCTGTCCTAACAGAACTCAGCAGTCGGACCGACCTGATTACCATACGAGGCAACCATGACCGGTGTTTTGCGCAGGAGTTCGCTCACCTGCCGGTTCGGACATTGGAAAGCTGGACGGAAGGACCGATCACTGCGATACACGGCGACCGGCTTCCGCAAAGTCCGGACTGGAGTCGAGTCCTCATTCTCGGGCACCTGCACCCGTCGCTCACGATCCTGGACGCTGCAGGAGCGGGCCAGCGCCTGCCGGTTTTCCTGGCAACCCCGTCGTGCATTGTGCTGCCGGCGTTTTCTCCATTCGCGCGGGGGTACAACATTGCCGGAGGGCTGCCCGAGGAGTTGATGGGGCAATTCGGGAACGAGGAGATCGAGGCTTACGCCGCTACTCCGACCAGGGTGGTGAAGCTGGGAAGCTTGCGCCACACGCTGGAGCGGATGTATGAGGCGGATATCGGCGCCCCCTCGAATTTCCGACGGCGACGAGGTTGAAAGTTGGCTCCCAGCCCTCGTGCCTAGAGTTCGAGGCCAGGGCGGTGGCGGATCTCAAGGCAGCCTTTGCCGGTTGGAAGCAGCTTGCCCGGGTTCAGAGTACACGTAGGATCAAAGAGCGATTTGAAGCGGCGAATCATGTCGAGAGTGTCCTCTGAAAACGCCTCACGCATCAACTCCATCTTCTCCATCCCGACTCCGTGCTCACCGGTGATGGAGCCGCCCACCGAAATACAGAAGCGGAGGATTTCTTCGCCCGCCAGCTGCGCCCGTTCCAGTTCACCCTGTTTGCGGGGATCGAACGGCAGGATCGGGTGCATGTTGCCGTCTCCCGCGTGGAACACGTTGCTTACGGCGATGCCGTGACGGTTCGCGATTTCTTCGATAGCCTTCAGCGTTTGTGCGATTTTAGTTCGTGGAACGACCCCGTCCTGGACGTAGTAGGTGGGGCTGACGCGCCCGATCGCGCCAAAAGCGTTCTTGCGCCCCTTCCAGAGCAGGTCGCGCTCGGCTGCGGATTGGGCCACTCTCACCTGGCGCGCGCCGCTTGACCGGCAAATGTCGGCAATTTGCGCTGCCTGCTCCTCCACTGCTTCCGTCAGGCCCTCCACCTCGATCAGGAGCACGGCGGCGGCATCAAGGGGATAGCCGGCGTGAGTAGCTGCTTCGACCATCCTAAGCATGGGACCATCCAGCATTTCGAGCGCGGCGGGGGTGATGCCGTGCGAAGTAAGAGCCGCAACCGTATCACCGGCCTCTTCTGCCGTGCCATAGACGGCGAGCATGGTTTTGACGGCTTCGGGTGAGCGCAGCAGGCGAACGGTGATCTTTGTCACCAGCGCCATTGTTCCCTCCGAGCCTGTGAGCAGGCCGGTCAGATCGTATCCGGGCGCGTCGAGTTCCTTT
>JAOAPP010000642.1 GCA_025462985.1 Bryobacterales bacterium
GGCATTCCGAGAGCGGGAATGAAGGCGAGGAGCGTGATCGAGGCTAGGAGAAGGGCCAGGAACCGGTCCGAAACCGCGAGGTCCGGGCTGGGCGGAAGCGCGGGCCGGAGACGAGCAACAGGATCAGGAGGACGGAGATCGCCGTGAACGCTTCGGCGTTCAGGACAGAATGACGCACGAGCCCAGTCTAGCTGGCAGTTTGTTATACTGGCTTCTGGATCTCGGCCCTTCCCGCGTCCAGACGCCCGACTGTGCTGTTCCATCCGATTTTAGCTTCTCTAGGACAGTTATGCCCAAGTTGAAAACACACAAGGGCGCGTCAAAGCGCTTCAAGAAGACGGGTACGGGGAAAGTGACTCGACGCCATGCGTTTTCCCGTCACATCTTGACGTCAAAGCCGCGTTCCCGCAAGCGTAAGCTCGGACAAGGCGTGGTTGCCGATTCGACGGACCAGGCCAAGCTTCGCAGCATGCTTCCTTATTAGGAAGCTGATTTCAGAAAACACCGGGTAGGAAGCAGCGCGCCGCACGTGCCTGTCACTCCCGAATCGCCGATAAGGCGAATTTACTTATAAGGAGAAAACGTGCCCAGAGTAAAAAGAGGTACCCACCGGCGAGATTATCGCCATAAAACCCTTCGTCGCGCCAAGGGTTTTTTCCTCACCAAGTCGAAGCTAAATCGGGCCGCTCAGGAAGCGGTCGAGAAGGCTCTTCGTTACGCCTATGTCGGACGGCGGCTGAAGAAGCGTGATTTCCGTTCGTTATGGATTGTGCGCATCAATGCGGCGTGCCGCACGGCGGACATTTCCTACAGCAAGTTCATTGGCGGACTCAAAAGAGCCGGCATCGACCTGAACCGGAAAGTGCTTGCCGATATCGCCATCAATGATTCGACGGGCTTTCTGACGTTGGTGCAGCGAGCCAAAGCGGCCCACCAAACACAAGTTCAGTAACCTCAAATCCAAATAGTCCATAATGGTCTGACAAGCGTGCAGCTTTGCGGCTGGACGCCTGGAGAGAGCAACGCATGGAAGCTGTTCAAGAGCAAGACCTCGACACCCTTTCGAACTTAGAAGAACGCATCACTCGCGCGGTTCAGGCGATTACGCATCTGCGGAGTGAGAATCACCAGCTTCAGGAGCGATTGAGCGCCACTGAATCCGAGTTGGAGTCCACTCGAGCGGCTCGGGACGAGGCGCAAGCGCTTTCGAACGAGTTTCAAAAAGAGAACGGCGAACTGGAAGAGAAGCTGAGAAACGCCGGGGACGAGGCGAACCAACTGCGCGAGGAACGCAGGCAGGTGAAGGACCGGATCGAAAAGCTGCTGGGGCAACTTGACCTGCTGAGCGCAACCTAAAGCGAGCCGTCTCACACATGGATACCGCGGACGCCGCGAAAAAGACCGTCCGGGTCACGATTTTCAATCAGAGCTATACGCTCTCCACATCCGGTGACCCCCTCGATATGGAGCGCTTGGCCATGGAGGTGGACGACCTTATGTCTTCGATCGCGCGCCGTGCGGGCAATCTGGATTCTACGAGAACGGCTGTTCTCGCCTGCCTGCATTTAACGGATCGGCTGCGTAGTGTTGAAGCGGAGCTTGAGCAGCTGCGCGAATCAATCAATCATAGGACCCGAGACTTCGCCGATTTGCTGGACGAAGTGCTGTCGCCTTCTCATTCTTAGGGTTGTAAAAGCGGTACCGCTGACGGGCAAAAATGGGGACGCGCCTGCGGATCTGACGATCGTTAGAGCTTCCGTGTGAGCCCGGAGTGTTCCCATTTGGTCGTTTGGTCTGTGTTCCTGCTGCGGCAGGCATCTAGAACACCCGCTCCTGCCGTTGGAGGCTCCCGAAGGTTCCCAAATTCGCCAGCGAGAACGAGAACAGGTATTGGTTGTCGTTCCGAATTCCGAAGTTCGTCCGCCGCAACTGAAAACTGAAGCCGCAGCAATCGGTATTGTAAGACGCCTGAATATTTTGAAATAAGGTACGAGACAAGAGGAGATCCTGAGTGGACGTCCCGCCGATGTTCCAGCCGCGACGGTTGGCGCTTCCGTAGCCGCCCCCAAAAGAGATTTGGTTGGCTTGCGGAACGAGAATCGGCAAGGTCGTAATCGCGCTTTCTCCCATGCTGGCGAAGTATTTTCCTTTGCGGATTGTGACGCCGACGAACTGGTCGATGAACTTGCGTCGAAGCGGGTCGTAATCGGTACGCCACTCGAAGCTGAACAGCGGCAGGGGCGTGAGCACCAGCGATGAGGTAATGGGAGAGTAGCTGCGGGGCCCGTCGAGGAAGGCGAAGGGGGTCAGTTCCTCGGTTGCGAGCACCACGTTGCGAACACCCGGGAGGACGGCGCCGCCGAAGGTGGGATCGTAGTACCGCGCGTAGGCCAGCCTCCAGGTGAGAATCTCGGCCACGTTTCCTTTAGCGTCTTTGCGGTAGAGCCGATTGTTCAGGTAGAACGTGAGCTGGTTCGTGTTCGAAAGAATGTCGGTCTCGTCGTAGTGAATGATTCTCTGAAATTCGTTGATGCCGGTGACGTATTCGTACTTCGCCTCGGCTTCGATTACGTGCTTGACCTTGCCGCCGAGCCGAAGCCACTTGGGAGGCGTGTAGATGCGCTCCAGAGTCGGGGTGTGGAGGTCGAGTGTAAAATCGGCATTCTTTCGCAGCAGGCTGGACTCGGACAGGCTCTCGCTGACAGTCGAGTTGGGAGTGCAGGAGGGATAACCACCGCACGAGGACACCGGCGTGTAGGTGGTGGAGTTGGTCGCGTACGAGTTGCTGTAGCTGGTGAGCCCCAGAGAGAGCCCCGGGGTCAATGAGAATCCTGCCCAGCGAAAGGACGTCTGGACATGAGGCTCGACATCGAAGCGTGAATAAGGATCGGTGTGAAATACGGCGGCGGGCGGCCCGTAGGAGGTGATGGCTCCGGTCGGCTCACTGCGAAGCAGCAGAGAGGCACTGGACGCGAAAGAGAACCATACCGGTACGGGCCCGGGAGCGATGTTCTGGTCGCGGCCAAGGAACTCGGCGGAGGGCAACTTCTGGAGGATGACCTGGTTGGGCGTCTGGTTCAGGAGTGTGACCGACTGAAAGACCTGATTCTGCTGGACGATGAAGTTCAGCGTATAGGAATCATGACGGAAGCGGCGCTGGAGGAAGCCGATGGAATCCACTTCGTTGTAGATGGCGGTCGCGAAGTTGTAGGAGAAGGCTTCGCGAAACAGAAGCGAGCTCAAATAATTGTAATTCAGACGCCCGGTGAAGCCGGCGATCTGCGTGCGGGCGGTGACTTGGAATTCGCGTCCGCCTTGCTGTTCGTAAGCACCGTTACCCAGCGGCACTCCACGATCTTCCACGTCATAGGCGTTGAAGTTGAAATCGGTGACCTGGTTCGGCTTGCCACGGAAGTTGTAGCTGATGGCGGGGCCTCGCTGAGTGAAGTACTCAACGACTCCGGTCATGTCGTAGCTCGGATTAATGGCCCAATAGTAGCCTTCGCCGTAGATGTAGCCGTAAAAAGTGCTGTTGCCGAAATTGGGCGTCAGGAATCCGCTTTGCCTGGGGTTGCGGCCGAGGGGGCGGTAGTAGTAGGGCAGATACATGATCGGCACTCCATGCAGACGGAACACGCTGTGGCGCGCGATGGCGCGATTACCGGGGATGATGTCGAAGGTCGGAGCTTGGAAGATCCACCAGGGCTTGGGGATTTTGCAATCCGTGATGAAGCCTTTGTGGAGAATATAACGATCTTTGATGCGATCGGCCCATAGCGCCTGGAAGTAAAAGGGGTTGGTGGTGGTGAGCGTGCCGGGATTGGTCATGATCTTGGCCGGCGAAGTGCCGTTGACGTTCCAGAACTTCCCTTCTTCGGTCTGCAGGTTGTATTCAGCATGGTCGGCATTGATCTTTTCGCCGGTACTGTAGTGGTCCATGTGAACGTGACCACGGGCGTAGGCCCAATCGGTGTCGGAGTTGAAGTCGATATCGTCGGCGGAGATCTTCATTTCTGTGGTTTCGATGACCGACGCGCCACGCAGATAGCGCATGGGGCCGTTAGAGTCCTGCGTAACGGCGCGGAGTCTGATCTCGTCTTGAGGCGGCAGGTCGGCCTTAAGTGGGCGGATGATGGATTGAGCCGGTAATGATGAGATGACGATCGCGAGCAGCAGAAGAATTCGCAAATACAATCCAGATAAGAAATGTGGTGGACAAACGGCACCTATTCTGCTAGATAGATGAACTGAGGGTATGTACACCGCGGAAGAATCGGTCAACCGAAAACCGTAGCATGGCGGCTTTATAAGCCGCAAGCATTTTGCAAACCGAACCAGCACCACCGCACTTAGCGCTAAATGACTTGCCAACATTGTCAGACTTGGATTTTAGACGTCGAACACCGGTGCCGCCGTTGCGGCCGGCGCGTCAGAAGTACGCCACCACGAATTTCGCCAGCCACCTACCCTATCGCAGCGGCAGCGACCGCCGCGGCGTATGATTTCAGCGCGCAGCAAGAGTATGTGACGTATGCTCCGGCACGAGGGCGCAGCATCGAACAGCAGGAGCAGGGGCAACAGGCTTTATTTTCGCAGCAGGTTTCCGAACCTCGAATTATTCCGTTCGATCAGCTGACTTCGCCGCAGGAGCGGGAATCGATACGGGCGCGGGCAGCGGAGATTGCGCGGCTGACACCATTGAAGAACGCAAAGGTGGAAGCGCAGCATGCGCGACCGCAGAAACGCCGGCGGGACAGCAGGGATCAGCGGAGCCTGGAGTTTCAGGGCGAAGAGCAGGTATTGAGTCAACCGCAGGCGTCGATCATTTGCGAT
>JAOAPP010000210.1 GCA_025462985.1 Bryobacterales bacterium
CAGATTGCGGAAGTGAATCGTGATCTCCTGTGCGGAGATCTCGCGAGACTGCGGTTTCAAATCGCGGTCGATAGATGTTTGCAAATCGGTGAGTGTGGCCCCGGCATTTGAAAACAGTTCACCCGCCACAGCATCGGAGATTGTGGCCGCGGATGTTTGAAGAACGTCGTCGGCCAAAGCCTGCGAGGGAAGCGGATTGGCACGGGTTGCGGAGCCCCCGATACGCGCTATGCGCTCCTGGTTTGAGGGATGTTTGCGGTTCGGTTCGGCCACGATGAGCACTCCCACGGCGCCGTGAGCCTGCGCATTCTGAACTTTGATCCGGGTGGTCGCATATCGCGTGTTGCCGGTTCCATTAAAAATGGAGTGCGAGTCGGTCTCCTGCGGCTCATGGTCGAAGATCAGTACGATTTTGCCGCGGGCATCGACGTTCTGATAGTCGTCGTAGTGCAGCTCAGGAGCAGTGATTCCGTAGCCGGCAAAGACGACGCGTCCGGAGACATCCACGTCTCTGGGAAATGAGCCGTAGGCGTCGGGAAATTTCCATTGCTTCTCGGCGCCGTCTCGCTTCAGCGCCACGTAGCTGGCTGATCTGTCATTCCTGAATTCCGTCAAAGGAACGGGTTGCAGGAAGCTGCCGTTTGCGGCGGGTTTAAGACCGGCTTTTGCGAATTCGCTGGCGACCCACTGGGAGGCGCCTTCATCTCCGGGCTGAAGCGACATACGGCCTTGCAGCGCGTCCGACGAAAGGAACTGCAGATCGGCACGGAGGTCTGATTCCGCTATGGTCTCGTACCCGGGCGACCACGCGGAGGGTACCGGGGGGCGAGCCTGTTGGGCCGGAATCGTGCAGATAGCCAGGAAGCCTGTCCCAAGGCAACGTCCGAAACGCATTCTCAACGATAACTCGCGTCCCAATCGGAAACGCGGTTTTCGGGACGGACATCGGGGTACCCACAAACGTGATCGCGCCCATGGGCCCCCAAGAATGTCACTAGAATCCGCGTCTCGCGCCTTACGCGACCGGCGAGGCAGCAGCAGCTTTCGTGGCGCCGCTCGCCTCGACTTCGTCGCGGTTGCTTACGATCTCAATTTTGCCCTTGAAGTACGCCCCATCTTCAATCACGATGCCTGGCGTCCTCAGATCCCCTAGCAGGCGGCCGCCTTTGCGGACAGTAATCTTCTTCGTAGCATCTACATTGCCCTCGATAGTCCCGGCGCTGTCCACCTCGCGCGCGCTGACGTTGCCGTGGATCTTGCCCGGTGTCGTCACCGTCAAGTCGAACCCGGAGAGATACAACGTCCCTTCGATTTCGCCATCGACGTGCATGTGTTCTCCACTTCTGATCTGGCCCTTGATCACCATTCCTTTACCGACGTTGGCGGTCGTCCCAGAATCCCCCGTTGCCCGCACGGCACGGGGCGCCAACTGATCGGTTCGGCCAGCCGGGAGATCCGGCCTGGCGCTGTCTTCCTGTTTGCGATCACTCCACATGTTCTCTCAGTTTCCTACAAGTAAAACTGTAACGCGGACGTTTCCCAGTTTGAGAGAATAGCATCCCGGGAAGGGTGCGTTACACTCATCGCGTGAAAGCGAGTTTTTGGCTTCTGCGCGCCTGTTCCTGCTTTCTCGCAATCGCGATGGCGGCTCTTCCAGCACCTCCCGCTGTGAAGGACGCCCAAGCATTTATGGACCGAGCCGAGGGCGAACTTTTGCAGCTGGGGATCGCGGGTTCGCGCGCGCAATGGGTCCAGGAGACTTACATCACCGAGGACACCGAAGCAATCGGGGCGGAAGCAAACGAGCGCATCATCGGACGGACGACCGAACTATACAACGAGTCGAAGCGCTTCGATGCATTGAACGTGCCGCCGGAACTGCGGCGGAAATTCAAGCTGCTGAAGCTCAGCCTGACGCTGCCGGCGCCCGCCGATCCGAAGCTCCGCGCTGAACTGACACAGATTGCGGCTTCCCTCAGCGGAAGCTATGGCAGCGGAAAGTATTGCCCGGGTGACGACCAGACCAAGTGTCTGGGCGTGGACGAGATCGGGGTCAAGATGGCCCGGAGCCGTGATCCGAAAGAACTGCGAGAGTTGTGGGCAGGGTGGCACAAGGTCGGGGCCCCGATGCGGGACCGTTATGCCCGATTCGTGGAACTTTCAAACCAGGGGGCTCGCGAGTTGGGCTTCGCAGACACCGGTGCAATGTGGCGGGCGAAGTATGACATGACTCCCGAGGAGTTTTCGGCGGACCTGGAGCGCTTATGGCAGCAGGTGCGGCCTTTGTACCTGCAGTTGCACGCCTACGTGCGAAAACGGCTGATTGAGAAGTATGGCGCGGCCGCGGACCGTCCTGATGGAATGATTCCGGCCGACCTGCTCGGAAACGTTTGGGCGCAGGAGTGGGGCAATATCTATGACGTGGTGGCGCCGTCGACCGCGCCAAAAACCTATGACCTGGGCAAAACGCTCGAGCAGCGGAACACTGATGCGCGGCAGATGGTTCGCTACGGGGAGGGCTTCTTTACGTCGCTCGGATTCTCGAAGCTGCCAGAGACATTTTGGAAGCGGTCCATGTTGACCAAGCCGAGAGACAGGGACGTGGTGTGTCATGCCAGCGCCTGGGATGTGGATCTGGACCGCGACGTCCGCCTGAAGCTCTGCCTCCACCCGACAGCGGACGATTTCACCACGGTTCATCACGAACTGGGGCATAACTACTATCAGATGGCGTATCGGAAGCAGCCGGTCCTGTTTCGCGATGGAGCAAATGACGGATTCCATGAAGCTATCGGCGATTCCATCGCCCTGTCGATCACCCCGGACTACCTCAAGAAGATCGGGCTGATAGACGAAATACCGCCCGCCTCAGCCGACATCCCGCTGCTCCTGCGCACGGCGTTAGACAAAATCGCGTTCCTTCCCTTCGGCCTCCTGATCGATAAATGGCGCTGGGAGGTGTTTTCAGGCCAGATGAAGCCGGCCGATTACAACAAAGCCTGGTGGAAGCTGCGCGAAGAGTATCAAGGTGTGGCTCCGCCGCTCGATCGCTCGGAAGCGGATTTCGACCCCGGCGCCAAGTATCACATTCCCGGGAACACACCGTATGCCCGCTATTTCCTGGCGCGCATTTACCAGTTCCAGTTTTATCGGGGAATGTGCCAGGCTGCCGGTTACGAAGGAGCGCTGAACCGCTGCTCGGTCTACGGATCGAAAGACGCCGGGTCCCGACTGAACGCGATGCTGGAAATCGGGGCGTCGAAACCGTGGCCGGAAGCAATGAGAGTGCTGACCGGTGAAGATAAGGCGGACGCA
>JAOAPP010000217.1 GCA_025462985.1 Bryobacterales bacterium
TCACCTGAGCGATAGTCCGACGAGAATGCCAGCACCAGGGTCGTCGGCCCGGAACTCAACTTCAATATTCCGAAAACGCTTGTCGCGTGCAGTGCATTCCTTTGAGCGCGGTTCGCACCCAGCTTCCCGGAACGCGCTTTCGATATAAGGGGCAGCATCGTCCAGTTCGCGATAACATCTGTGATTCCGCTCACCAATGGCAGCCGCCAGTGTTTCAATGTATGTCGTCAGGTCTTCAAGAGAATCAGCCACGGTTGCAGTGGTGGGACGCGAATGTACGCTTTCGGTGACCGGAAAGCATACCCGTACTTGCCCGAAGTCGGGGAGGACGGCTTCCGCCTCACTCCGTGTTCGTCAAAGCAATCGCAAAGTCGCAACGGTCACATCATCCGTCTGTACCCCAACCGTATATTTGTCCAAAGCTGCGAATATGGCATGGACGATATTCTCGGCGGATTCTGTTTGGCATTCGGCGAGAGCGTTTCGGAGACCATCGACTCCCCACTGCTCACCGTCCTCATTTGTCGTCTCGACAACTCCGTCCGTGTAGGCGATGATCAGATCACCGGAATGAAGCTCGACAGCCCCTTCCTCATATTTCCAATCTGAAAACATTCCCACGGGCGCGCCACCGACCTCAAGCCAGAGAATGGAGCCGTCCCGCCGAATGAGCATCGGAGGATGGTGGCCTGCATTCACATACCGCAAGACGCGTGTAGTGCTGTCGAAAATGCCATAGAATAGCGTGGCGTAGCGATCGGCGAGTGACGATTCGTACACCTGCCGATTCACCGCTTCCACGGCTGCGGGCCCGTTGCTGCCGGCAAATAAGGATGCGGTTCGAAGGGAGGACTGGACATTCGAGACCATCAACGCCGCAGCGAGACCTTTGCCCGAAGCATCTCCGATGGCGACTGCCAGACGATCCTTTGCGAGTGGCACATAGTCATAAAAGTCACCACCGACCGCGTGCACCTGCCGGCAGCGCGCGCTGTAGTCCAGTCCGTTGATAGTTGGCCGCGAGTGCTGCATGAAACGCTGCTGTATCTCACAGGCAGATGTCCACTCACTCGAACTTGCGATCAAAACTGTTTGTCCCGTCATCTTCGCGCCTCTGCAAGAACGTCGATTCTCCAGGTGCGAAATCTACAAACAAGCTAGAAATTATTTTCCCAAGAAATTTTTCGGTGCCGATGTCGAGAACTCGGCTTCCGCTCCGACTCCCCTGTGAGCGCCGAAACTGGCGCGAGCGTGAAAGGCGAAAAGAGATGAAATACATTCTAATGATGAATGCCCCCAAAGCGGGCTTCGACACGTACCGCGCATGGTCCGAAAAGGATGTCCAGGCGCATTATGCAGTGTTGAGAGCGATAAACAAAGACGTGACGGAATCCGGCGAATTTGTGGCGACCGAGGGCCTGGCGTGGCCGCACGAGGCCAAGCTCGTCCGCACCGGCAAAGATGGTAGCCCAGTTACCGATGGAGTCTTTCCGGAATCCAAGGAATTTCTTGCAGGCTACTGGATCGTCGATGTCGAAACTCCGGAGCGTGCTTATGAGATTGCTGCGCGAATATCCGCTGCGCCCGGACCCGGTGGGGTACCGACGGACATGCCGATCGAGGTGCGGCAGATCATGACGGCGAAGCCGGCAGAACTACCGTGACGGGCAGCGCGAATGAGGAGACAGAAGACATGAAGTACATCCTGATGATGAATACAATGAGGGCCAGCCAAGGCGTTCCCAGCTGGCCGCAATCGGACCTGCAGGCGCACATCGCATTTATGATGGGCTTAATCAAGGAATTGCAGGAATCTAAAGAGCTGGTTTCCGCTGAAGGTCTATCGTTTCCAGATCAAGCCAAGCTCGTACGAGCGGGCAAGGACGGGATGCCGATTACCGACGGCGTATTTCCGGAAAGTAAGGAATTCCTCGCCGGCTTCTGGATCGTCGATGTGGACAGCCCAGAGCGGGCCTACATGCTGGCAGCACGCATTTCAGCGGCGCCGGGCCCCGGGGGCGCGCCTTTGAATATGCCGATCGAAGTACGACCGGTGCCGAGCGGCCCACCTCCCGAGATGCTGTGATAGAACCTTCCATGACGCGAAGTTCAGGGGACGTCGCTTTGGAGCACTTGTTGCGCGAACTCGCGCCGCAGGTGCTCGGCTCAGTGATCCGGCGCTTCCACGACTTCGCTGCGGCCGAGGATGCTGTTCAGGACGCGATGCTGGCAGCCGCATTGCAATGGCCGCAGGATGGCATTCCCGAATATCCCCTCGGTTGGTTGATCCAGGTGGCGGCTCGCCGGATGATGGATTACCTGCGCAGCGAAGGCGCTCGACGCAGGCGTGAGGCGGAGGCATTTTCAGAGCCGGATGCTGTCGCGCTTCCAATACACCTGGAAGACGAGACCGACCAGGACGATACGCTGACACTGATCTTCATGTGCTGTCACCCGTCGCTGACTTCGTCATCCGCCATCGCGCTGACCTTGCGCGCAGTGGGCGGTCTGACCACCGCCGAAATCGCAAGTGCGTTCCTGGTTCCTGAGGCAACTATGGGCCAGCGGATCAGCCGCGCCAAGAACAGCATCAGGGCTTCAGGAGTGCCGTTTCAATTACCCTCCAGTGCTGAACGCGCTCAAAGGCTTCGCGCTGTGCTGCATGTGCTGTATCTGATCTTCAACGAGGGGTACACAACAAGCACCGGAGCGCAACTGCAGCGGCTGGAACTATCCGGCGAAGCAATCCGGCTGACGCGGTCCGTTTACGCTTTATTGCGTGAAGATCCGGAAGTGGCGGGATTGCTCGGGCTCATGTTGTTAACGGATGCGCGGCGGTATGCACGCACGGGACAGGACGGTGAATTGATTCCGCTAGCGAAGCAGGATCGAACGCTGTGGGATCCGGCTCAGATTTCCGAAGGCGTCGCGCTCCTGACAGCGGCCCTCAGCAAGGGCTCGGTTGGTGCTTATCAGCTACAGGCCGCTATCGCCGCCGTTCATGACGAAGCGCCGCGTGCCGAGGATACCGACTGGCCGCAGATCCTGGCGCTC
>JAOAPP010000245.1 GCA_025462985.1 Bryobacterales bacterium
GAATGCTGTTCATTCCGACAAATCTCCTCCCGAATCAGAACCGGATACTGACTTTCCTTGGCTGGCCTTCATCGCTTCGATTGGTCGATTGTACTCCCCTCGAAGCTCGCGCCTGAGAGAGTAACTCCGCGCCAGGAACGAAAATGCCCAACTTGCTAAGGTAAACACTTGCCGACCGAATCGACGCAATGGCCCTGCTCTCGATCATTTGCGTTGTTGGATTCTGGTGCGCTTCTCGGACAAGAGGCACCGGCTACAACACCGCCGAAGTGAAGCAACTCAAACGCCTGGTTGTCGCCAGGCCGGCCGGCGCATTCCCATTCTGCTCCTCCCTGAAGGAAGGGCAGGAGCGGTGCCTGCAGATCCTACAACTCCTCAATCCCTGACCCACGTCAGAGTGGGCATCAAACAGCTTGCGCTTTGGGCGGCCGCGCACCTAATTCTCCCCTAAAGTCGATTGATTCCGGTTGAGAAAAGCCGAGCTTTAGCTGGTAACGGGTCGAAATAAAGAATATTCTATTGCTAAGACGGCGGCTTCTTCGATAACGTAAGGTTCGGACGGGAGGCTTGGGAGAACGGAAACACCCGACATAATCGGGTGTCTGTATCAGAGGGCGGCAAGGTTCACGGCGGTTGTGCCGACATGTCAGGAGGGCACATGAGCCGAACTTCAGAACCCGTCTCCAGCGAAAAGCAATCGACGGGAGTTTCCGATTATCGAGACCGGCGTCGGTTGAAATACCACCGTCCTATTCTGGCGCTGCTGCTTGCCCTTTCTGCCAGTAAATTACTCTCGGGCACTGGCCCCGTCGGAATCTATTTGCCCGTGGTGCTCGCAACAGCTGTCTGCGCTTGGTATAGCGGCGTGATTCCTGCCTTAGTCTGCCAGGTAACTGGTTCTTTAATCGCGTTCAGTTTTCTCGCAGGGCCCTCTCTGTGGGCCCCTGTTTCCACTCTTCAGGTTCATCAGTTCGCCATATTCCTGGTAATCGGCACGTTGACGCTGTTTCTCACTGCCCATGTTCACTGGGCGCGTGATCTACAGAAAAGCGAGCGCAGCTTGCAACTTATCGCGACGACCACCAATGACACGATCTGGGACTGGGACATTCTTACCGACCAAGTTTCACTAAGTGGCAATCTGAACGGAGTCTTCGGGTATCCCGGCACAAGTCTCCGCGCGACTTCCGCCTGGTGGCGCGGACGTATTCATCCAGAGGACGCCACTGCCATTTGGGACGACCTGAATCGGTGCCTTAGCAGGTCGGACCAGGTTTGGAGCAGCGAGTATCGGGTCCGGCATCCCGACGGATCGTACGTGTTGGTCGCCGACCGTGGAACCATCGTGAGAGATCACACCGGGCGCGCCATCCGAATAATCGGTGGTGCATCCAACATCACCGCAATGCGCAACGCCCAGGAAAGGCTCGAGTTCAATTCCCTGCACGACCCGCTGACTGGCCTGCCCAACCGCCAGAACTTTCGCGACCGTCTCCACCTGACACTATCCAGGAAGCAGGTCGATGACCCTTCCGCCGCGGTCCTGTTCGTGGACTTGGACCGGTTCAAAGCTGTCAATGACAGCCTCGGTCACGCCGTCGGGGATAAGCTCTTGCGTGCCGTTGCAAAAAGGATTGAACTCTCGCTGGAGCCCGACGATCTCGCGGCGCGCTTCGGCGGCGATGAATTCACTGTTTTGCTCGATGAGATCCGGGGCGTCTCGGACGCCATCGGAGTGGCGAAACGCCTACTGGCATCGCTTGATGATCCTTATGAGTTGGAGGATCATTCCTTCGTCGTTACAGCCAGTATCGGCATTGCAGTTGCCTCCAAGGGCTCCCACGCAGATGAGACGTTGCGGCATGCCGACGTGGCGATGTATCGCGCGAAAGCCCAGGGACGCGCCCGTTATGAGGTCTTCGAATCCGTTCTCGATGCCCGGCGGATGAACCTGGTCCAACTGGAGTCCGATATTCGCAAAGGATTGAACGACGGGGAGTTTCGGCTTCACTACCAGCCCATCGTGAAGCTGCGGAACGGCAAACTCAGCGGAGTCGAGGCGTTGATCCGCTGGCAGCACCGAAGCCGAGGGCTGCTCCTTCCCGGTGAGTTTCTGCATGTGGCAGAGGAGTCCGGCCTCATCGTTGAATTAGGAAAATGGGTCCTCGAAACCGCCTGCGGGCACTTGAGTCTGTGGCGAAGCGCCACGCCGGCCACACAAGACCTGAGCGTCAGCGTGAATATCGCTCAAAAGCAGTTCTCCGACCAGAAACTTATGGTTTGGGTGCGATCGTATCTGGAGCGAAATGGCCTCCCGGGTGGTGCCTTGGTCCTTGAGCTCACTGAAAATATAATCCTCGACAGCAGCGCCGCAGCAGCTGAACGAATGCTCGGCTTCCGAAAAATGGGCATACGATTTGCCGTCGATGACTTTGGAAAAGGTCATTCTTCTCTGGCTCGTGTCCATGATCTTCCTATCTCGATCTTGAAAGTTGACGGGTCATTCGTCAAGGAAATTTCGAAAGGCCGACCCGCGCTTGTAAATGCAATCGTTGCGCTCGCGCACGAACTCAAACTGGACGTCACGGCCGAGTGTGTTGAAACCGACGCTCAAGCCGAGCATCTGCGCCGCATCGATTGTACTGCGGGACAAGGGAAGCTGTTCTCTGCTGCAATGGACGCTGACTCTCTCTTGGCCCTGACACGCTCGGACCGGCACTGGCATTTCAATGACAACATCGCATCCGGGGCCTCAGTCTAAGAGCCGCTCAAAGTTGCGCCGCTACCTCTTATTCCGGAGAGCAAGGTGGATTGTGGGGTGACCGTAAGTTCCCGTCATCGTAAAGGGCACAACAGCCCCAGCATTTCCCTTCTTGAACAACGGGTTCAGAGGAAGCAGGAATATCGACTTGAAGCCCCCGGCAGCTTGTGACAACGTGGCATGCATTGCGAGCTTCCCTTGGAAGTCAATCGCATGCGTTAACAGGTCGAAGGTTCCTCCACCCTGCGCGATCGCGGCCGGAACATCGAACGAAATGTGTGAGAGGGACGCAATTGCATTTCGGACGGACACATCGGCTTTGACCCGAGCGCCGACGTTTGGCGGGTCTTCAATCGTGCGCCCCGGTGTCTGCTCTTTCCTTTCGGTCTTGCTGTGCGCCCGCTCACTCAATTGATCCATTTTGTATTGCGTTGTTGAACGGGTAAACTGGCTGTCTCTTAGCTCAAAGCTGCCGTCGAGTCGAAGGCGGCGTAAGAACTCCTGTTTCCCTGGGGGCAGCAGCGCGCCCGCGTGTAACGCGATGTCCCCCACCGCCGGAGGACGATCTGCCGTGACAAACAAACGCAATAAATCTTCCACACGAGCGCGGCTGGTCTCCAGTTCGAACTTGCCGGTCTTGCCCTCCTGTCCCGTCCCTCCGCTGATTGTTCCCCTCGCCGTGACCGTCGTATGAAGGAAGTGTGCTTTCACCGATCGAAGCGTAACGTTGCCGTGTTGCCCGTCAACGGCGGCGGCGAACTCC
>JAOAPP010000272.1 GCA_025462985.1 Bryobacterales bacterium
ACGGTGACAGTGGTTTGTACGGGCGGAAGAGTCGGATCGCTGGACGCCTGCGTGGCAGGCGGAACCGGACTCGTTTGGGCTCCCGCCGTAAACGTACCGAGTATCGAGAAGCAGAGGAGGCGAGCCAGCTTGGCTGGCACCGGAAAGGAAGGCATAGCTGGCATGGCATCTCGCGGCGTAGCGGAACTTACTTTTTTCGGGTGCGTATTCTAAAAGGGTAAACGATGAGCGAGTTCGCAATCCAAACGGACCGATTGGCAAAGACTTACACGTCGCGATTTCGCCGGAATCGTGAAATCCGGGCATTATCTGAGCTGACTCTGCGCGTGCCCTGCGGCGTAAAGTTCGGCCTCCTGGGCGCGAACGGGGCAGGAAAAACGACCTTTGTGAAGCTGCTGGTATCGGCCGTTGTGGCCACCTCCGGTTCGGCGCTGCTGTTTGGCCGCGACGCCCGCGAACCCGAAGCTCGCTTGCCTGTCGGCTACCTGCCCGAGAACCACCGCTTTCCTACCTACTTCACAGGGCACGGCATGCTGGACTTCTATGCGTCTCTCTCCGGACTGGACGGCGCCCAACGCAAGAAGCGCATCCCCGAACTGCTGGAGCGTGTGGGCTTGAAAGACTGGGCCGACGTGCGGATCAAGAAGTACTCGAAGGGAATGCTGCAGCGCCTTGGACTGGCGCAGGCTCTGATGCACCGCCCGCGATTGCTGCTGCTCGATGAACCGACGGACGGAGTGGACCCGGTCGGCAGGCGAGAAATTCGCGATATCCTGAACGGGCTGACCGATACGGGCGTGACTGTTTTCATCAATTCGCATCTGCTGAGCGAGGTGGAGTCGTTCTGCGAGTACGTGGCCATTCTGAAGCGCGGCCAGTTGGCGCTGGAAGGCAAGATCAGCAGCCTGGTGGCCGGGCGCGGATACCGCATCGTCGCTTCGGGACTTTCCGACGGCCTGCTGGACGATCTGCGCGCGAACGTCGAATCTATTGTGCGTACTTCCGAGGATGTCGAAGTCAGAGTGGGGAGCCGGGAAGAGGCAAATGCGGCCATCGACATGCTGCGCTCCGGGGGAGCACTCATTGAGAGTCTGGCGGCATCCAACAGCAGCCTTGAAGATCTTTTCATTCAGACCACCAGAACCGGAATCGAAGCCGCGTGAGTAGCGCTACCGCTCCTTCGCGCAGGCGGCTTCTGCTCGTGCTTATTGCAGACACATTTCAGGAAGCGCGGGCGCGCTGGCTTTTCTGGGGCTTGTTTGCTCTCTCGACATTTCTGATTGGGCTCTTCCTCTTTGTTCTGAATATCGACATCGTCGCCGGAGCCAGAGCGACTGTCGAGATCGGCCCGACTTCTCGAACCATTTACGATATCCACAAGTTCGTCACCGTCGCTTACTCCTGGGTCTCGATTGCGCTGTACGTCTGGGGAACGTTGCTCGCAGTTTTTGCTTCCGCTGGGCTGGTTCCCGTGCTGCTGGAGCCCGGGCGCATCGCCCTGCTGCTCTCGAAGCCGGTCTCGCGGCCGATTCTGCTCACCGGACGATACTTGGGAAACCTGTCCATCATCGCTCTCAACCATGTCTATCTAATCGTCAGCATCTGGCTGATTCTTGGCGCGCGCACTGGTATCTGGGAAAGCCGCTTTCTTCTTGCGATCCCGATCAGCGTATTCATGTTTGCCGTCCTTCTTTGTGTGGTTGTGTTGATCGGAGTGGTCTTTGAGAGTGCCGCCCTTTCCGTTATGGTGACGGTGGCTCTTATGCTGATCAGTAGCCTTTTGGCACAGCGCGACTGGTCCATCCGCCTCCTCACTTCCGAATGGTCCAGGCAGTTGTGGCTGGCGCTCTACTGGGTGGTGCCAAAGGTGTACGACCTGAGCGGCGCTATGAGACAGATCATTCTTTACGATCGGGAAGTCGATTGGATCACGCCGGTCTGGACATCCGCCGCCTTCGGCCTGGCCGCATTGGGCAGTGCCCTGTATATCTTTCAGAAACGAGATTTTTAGTGCGTTCTGTATTGCTATCGTTCTCTTTGGCTGCAGTGCTTCTGCTTTCCTCCTGCCAGAAAAGCATCACAGTTGGAGTGAATCTTGATTCGAAGCTCAGCTCCTATGTGCCCCCCGGCTCCACGTTGCTGGCTGGCGCGGATGTGGATGGTCTTAAGTCCACGCCCTTTTATGCGCGCCACCAGAATCAGTTAAATGTTCCCGCCCTGCATGATATGGCGGAACAGATCGGCGTGGATCCGCGTCGTGACCTGGCGAGTGTCTTGGTAGCATGGCAGACCGGGTCGCCGGTGATCCTGGCCCGTGGACGTTTCGATTCGGGCAACGTCGAACCACATCTTGTCTCGCTCGGCAGCAAGCGAAGCGAGCACCGCAAGCAGGCGGTTTTCGTGAAGGACGGACAGTCGCTCTTCTTCCCGGAGAAGCACATCGCCATCGGCGGACCCTCGCCGGCGATTCGCGACCTGATCGACCGCAAAGGCGGCGGGGTTCCGCAGCCGCTGGTCGATCGGCTACGGCAGCTTCCAAAAAGCGATCAGGTCTGGATCGTCAGCAGCCAGGGACTTCCGCTCGCGCGCATCCCGATGCGATCGGATGTGGAATCCGCGCTGTCGAATATCGTTGCGTACGTCTCCGGCGTCAATGCCGGGATTACTTTCGATGAAGGCGCACACTTGCACGCGGATCTGCGGTGCATCTCGCCTGAAGACGCCAGGCAGGTACATGATGCGCTGCGCGGCGGCATCGGTCTCGCGCGGCTCACGACCAAAGATAATCAACTGGAACTGCTGAAGCTCTACGATGCGATTCAGGTCAGCTACGAGCAGCAAACCGTGCACGTACGCGCCGACCTGTCCGCGCAACTGGCCGATCAACTGCTGGGATTGATGTCCGGCTTCGATCGGAGAGCCGGAGAACTGCTCTCGCGTTAACCGAGAGTGGACTTGCCGCCCTCGCTGATGTAGTTGCGGTTCCAGCCCGGTATCTCTACCCTTACGTCGCCTTTAACGACGGCCTGGCACCCCAGGCGCGAGCGCAGCGTAAGCCCTGCCGCCATATCGAGCCGGTCAAGCTCATCGTCGTCGGCCGGAGACAGATTGTTCTCTCCTTCGAGTACGATGATGTGGCAGGTCGTGCACGCGCAGCTCCCGCCGCACGCATGCTCCAGGTGAACATCGGAATTGATGGCAACGTCCAGAATCGACTCCGGCTTGCCATGCTCGTCATAAGGAAGTTTGCCGGATTCAAATTCAACAGTACGGTTTTCCGGCAGGAAGGTCACTTTCGGCACATCCTATTGTATCGAGCGTAGCTATTGCGAACCCGCTCCGGCTTTGCCAGCGGCGACGTACCCGCAAGTTGGGTCAGTTCGTCTCCACCACCTCGATCGCATTCACTTCCGCATAGTTCTTCACCGGAACGAACTCCAGCCACAGCACGCCTTGCGCATTCGGCTCCAGGTTTTCGAACACCTTGGTGATGCTTCGGTTGGCGCCGCCAGCTTCGCGGGCGATGTCAAAGTCGCGGAGGAGCGCCATGCCGTTTGCAAACACATTGAAGCAGCGTTCACCGAAAGCCGGCCGCCCGGAGTCCGGAGTCCCGAACCATGTCTCGGCGAAATGCAGCGTCAGGCGGTATTTTCCGGGCGCTACCGGGATGCGATACGAAAAGTTCCCGTAGCGTTCCCCTTCGTAAATGGCCTTCTCAGGACGGTTGATCACCGCGTTCCTGCGGAACACCGTCGTTCCGCCGCTGAAGTACTCGTCGGCGGCCCAGATACGCCCATCGGAATCCACCACGGGGCTGCCCTGCGTGACAATGCGTACCGGATGAATCCGTCCCGGCGAGCTATGCAGAATTTCAATCGCGTTCAGTACGGCCTGCGCACCAGTCGGGCCGAAGCCTAAATGGAGTTTGCCATCGGCAGCCGGTCCGACATCCTTGAGGACGCGGGTGTGCAAGCGGTTCGGGCCGCCCGCTTCTGCCAGGGGATCGAAGCCCGACAGCATCACGCTCCCGTTCACGGAAACGTCGAAGACACGGGATCCCTCTCCGCCCGCTCTTGGATTGCCGCGGCCAAAATCCGTTTCCGCGAAGTAAAGACTCAACTCGTAGGTCCCCTGTCGCAGCGGAATATCGTAGTGGAAAAGCCCGGTACGCTGGGAGCGTATGAAGTGCGAGTCCGGTTGCATCTCTATATACCGCTCTGCAGCGATCGGATGAGAGACTCCGCCCGAGTAATAGGCATCCGGACCCCACGTGCGGCCCTGATGATCTGTAAATGGCGCACCGTGGTATCCCGCGATCAGACGCACTTCCGTCTGGAGCGGGTCGCTTGAGTTCCCGATCCAGAGTTCAGAGGCGGGCTTCGTGGCCGTTGCGTACTCTCTGCGCAGCCCAAACGATCCAATCGTCGCAACAGCCAGCAACGCCCCAACGATGGCAAGCCAGAGAGGGAAGCGACGTTTGGCACTTTCCGAAACCGGGATATCGGGCGCGACCGTTTCGCCAGCGGAACTTCGCTGGCCCGCCGGAAGTGCCGCTGCGGGCGTAGCATCGATCGGCAGCGTCGGCGTCGTGGTCCAGACAGTTGCTGTCCCTGTCCCCGGAATAAACTGCGGACGGTACTGCCCGTTCGGAATCACAACGCGAAGAGGGTGATTCGCTCCCGCGCCGGAATAGTACTCCTCCAGCCGTTTCCGGAGCCGGTGAGCTTCGACCCGCACAATGGAATCCCTCTTCGGATCGAAATCGGTCGAGCGGCCAAGCGCCTCGACCGCAATGCTGTATTCCTTGACTTGGGCGCCCTGCCCCTCGAAGTGGCGCTCGCACACGTAACGAAAGAAGCGGCCCAATCTTGGAGCCTTCTCAAATATGCCGGATTGGAGGATGAGATCGAACTCCTCTCTCTCCTGTTCCGATAACGCTGTGACACCCATAGAAAGTTAGCCGGGAGTATATCAGAACAGTACGAGGCTTGGTGTAACAATTCTGAAAACACTGGGGTTAGCCGTGTAACGTGCCCGGTAGCCATTCGGTAACTCACAGCATATTGCTAGTTACCCCGCTCCGCCCGTATAGTTGGCCTAAAGACTCTGTGCGGCGGCGTGAGCTGTCATTCGGCACCGGAGAACTAAGGGGTTCAATGCTGAACGTTTCAATGCTGAAATCACCGGGCAAGCTGCTGGCGTGCGCAGCCCTGGCTCTAATCCTGGTTTCTACGACGTGGTCGCAGGCCATCTTCGCCACTTTGACCGGGATCGTTTCCGATCCCAGCGGGGCCGTTGTGGCCAACGCGAAAGTACTTCTTCGAAATACCGAATCCGGTGACTTGCGGCAGTCCGCCACGGACGGACAGGGCTACTACACCTTTGCCTCTGTCCCTGTTGGTACCTACGACCTCACCGTGGAGGCTCCCGGCTTCCAAGCTTTCAAAATGACGGGGATCGGGATCGGCGGCGGAGAGAAGCGCAACGTCAATGCTCCTTTGACGGTCGGCAACACCAATCAGACCGTCGAGGTCTCCGGTTCGGCCGATATGATAGCGCCCGTAGACTCCGGCACGAAATCGGAGACCCTGACCACGCAGGAATTGCAGAACTACGTTCAGGTGGGAAGCAACGCGGCCGAGTACATCAAGATCATGCCCGGCTTCGGGATCAAGAGCGGCGCCCAGAACAAGTCGAATTACAGTGGCCAAACCGTTGGCATTAATGCAAACGGTGACTCAGGCAGTCAGAGTCCCCTGAATGATGCGTTCTCTTATAACGGTCTGCCCGGCAACACCATGGACATCGTTGCCGACGGCGCTCACGTCTCCGATCCTGGCTGTAACTGCGATACCCCGGTGAATCCTAACTCCGATTTCATTCAGGAAATGAAGGTTCTGGATTCCAACTTCAGTGCCGAAGAGCAGAAAGGTCCCATGGTTATCACCTCCGTGACCAAGGCCGGCGGATCTCAATTTCATGGCAGCGCGTTCTTCTATGCGCGCAACTCAGTGCTGAATTCGAACGACGCCTACTTCAATGCGACCGGCGCACCAAAGCCGGCCGACAAATACTATTACCCCGGCTTCACCTTTGGCGGTCCCGTTCTTATCCCGAAGACCGGCTTCAATAAGAACCGCAACAAGCTGTTTTTCTTTACGGGTTATGAATACTTCTATCAGGTGCTCGATACAGGGCTGCTGACCGCCACCGTTCCGACTCCCGGAATGCTCACTGGCAATTTCTCGCCTTCGGAAGTAGCCAAGTTAGGAACAAAGACTGCCTCCGGGAATGCTCCTGGGCAGGTGGACCAAACGCGGTTCCCTGGTGGCCAAATTCCAAGCAGCATGATCGACCCGAATATGGTCGCCTTGATGAAGCTTTATCCGCAACCCAACGCGGACCCGAATGCCACAGGCGGCTACAACTACGTCCAGGCGGAAATCTTCAACCAGAATAACTTTCAGTGGACGACTCGTGCCGACTACAGCATTAGCGATAACACGAAGCTCTTCGTGCGCTACAACATGCAGCGTGAGACGCAGTTGTTCCCGGTGGGCTTGTGGTGGAGAAATTCAGATCAGGTTCCGTATCCGACACCCGTGCAGGGCAAGAACCGGTCTGACTCCATCAGCGCCTCACTGACCCATGTGTTTAGCCCGACCATGACGAACGAGACGGTGTTCGCGTACACGTTTGTCGGATTCCCCAACGTGTTCCAGGATCCAAGCAAGGTGAATCGCAATACCGTGGGCTACAAGGATCCGACCCTGTTCAACAACGGTGTGCAGCAGATTCCCTCGTTTGGCGGCTCGGGCGCCAGCGAGGCGGCACTCGTCTTCAATCCGGGCGGGTTTGAAGCCGGAGGAAGCTCGGCCGGCCTGTATGCCAACAAGTACATGCCGAGCATGAGCGATACCCTCACAAAAGTTGTCGGCACGCACACGCTAAAGGCTGGGTTCTTTTATGAATGGATCCGCAACGCGCAGCCGGCAAACAACAACACCAACGGCCAGTTGCAGTTCGTTCCATCCAACAACCCGAACTACACGCTCGGTAATGCCTACGCCGATATGATCACCGGGAATCTCTCGAGCTACACCGAGGCGAATTTCAACCGGTTGAATCAGATCTCCTACACCACCACGGAAGGCTTCGTGCAGGATTCCTGGAAGGTCTCGACCAAGCTAACCGTTGAACTCGGGCTTCGCATGACTCACTTCACGCCGTGGGCCGATGATCTCGGGTTCGGCTACTCCGTCTTCAACCCGGCTGCTTACGGCGGGCAGGCCTGCACAGCTGCTCCGACATTCTGCGGCTACCAGTGGCACTCCAGAGACAAGTCCGTGCCCGCATCCGGGTTCCCGTCTCGATCCGTATTCTGGCAACCACGCGTGGGAGCTGCTTACGATTTCGGCGGCAAAGGCAACACAGTGCTCCGCGGCGGATGGGGACGGTTCTACTATCATTCCGGCCAGTTCACTGCGGGTCTGGACACGTCCGCGGGGTCTGAATCTGTGACCGTCACACCCAGCAACATCAACGGTCCTCTTCTTGCCAGCCAGCTTTCGTCAGTGACTTTCGGGTCGGCGCTTGCCGCGCCTGCGGCCGTTGACGCCAGGGATTCGAAACAGCCTTACTCTGACAGCTACAGCGTCACGCTTTCCCAGCGTTTTCCCTGGACCAGCTTGATGGAAATCGCATATGTCGGAAACAACAGCCACGACCTCCAGAATGGCGGTGGTGCAGGGAGCAACATCAACCTGGTTCCCGTGGGCGCAATGCTCTCGGCATCGAACCCATCTACAGCCAGTGCTAACGACTACAGGAAGTACGCTGGTTACGGCGACATCAATCTCGCCACCAATAACCTCTACGCCAACTACAACGCCATGCAGTTGAAATGGGCGAAGCAGAGGGGCCCCTACACCCTTCAAGCGAACTACACGTTCGGCAAAGCTCTCGGAATCGTTTCACCAAACGGTTCACAGCTGGGTTCAACCCAGGCCACGCTTGATCCGTTCAATTTGCGGAACAACTACGGAGCCCA
>JAOAPP010000282.1 GCA_025462985.1 Bryobacterales bacterium
CCAAGTCTGTGCCGATTACCGTCATCCGGGACCGGCTGGACATGCAAAAACACATATGACCTCGACGTTTACTCGCACATGATGGAGAGTGACGCTACCCCCGACTGCTTTTGACCGGGCCCTTGGCGAAATCCTTGACCAACCCATAAGGGACGTGAACTGCGAAAAGTCGTCGCGTCAAGCTCGCGTGATATTTTATGATGTTTAAACCGCCTTCACCCCAAAAGCTGCGGTTTTACTGGAAGAAAGTGGTAGGGGCGACAGGGATCGAACCTGTGACCCTCAGCTTAGAAGGCTGATGCTCTATCCAACTGAGCTACGCCCCCACTTGGGTGTACCTTCCCAGTCTACTGGTACACCCGATTCTCATTCAATGACGAGCAGCAGATCGTGAGCCTCCACGCTATCGCGCTGTCTCACGAGTACCTCTTTCACTGTACCCGCAACCGGCGCATAGATCGTCGTTTGCATCTTCATGGCTTCCATCACCAGAAGCCGGTCACCCTTCTTAATTGGTTCTCCTGTTGTCACGTGGAGCACCGTAACGGCTCCCGGAATCGGCGCGCCAACGTCTCCAGCCTTGGACGAATCTGCCTTCCGCTTCGCCGCGCTGGCCGGCTTCACTGACTTGTCCAATACCTCAACCTCGCGAGGCTGCCCGTTCAGCTCAAAGAACACGGTTCGCATCCCGTCCGCTCTCGGCTCCCCGACGGTCAGCATGCGGATGATGAGCGTTTTCCCCGGCTCGATCTCTACCGTCACCTCGTTGCGCTCCTCGAGTCCATAGAAAAACTGCGGAGTCGGCAGCACTTCCAGTTCTCCGAACTTTGACCGTGCGTCCGCGAACTTCGCGAAGACGTCCGGATACATGAGATAACTCATCAGATCCGTTCGGCTGCCCGGCTCCGCCTGATCATCGACGAGTTTGGCTATCTCTTCAGTAGCTGCCTGAAGGTTGACGGGCGGAAGGTGCTCCCCGGGGCGGTCAGTCATCGGTTTCTGCCCGCGCAGGATGATCTTTTGCAACTTAGGCGGCCAGCCGCCCTCAGGCTGCCCCAGCGAACCCATGAACATGTCCGCCACTGAATTCGGAAGCGTCAGATGGTGGTCTGGCGGGAGATTCTCGAGTTCCTGGATCGTCATGTCGTGGCTGACAAGATATAGCGCAAGGTCGCCCACTACTTTGCTGGATGGAGTTACCTTGACGATATCCCCGAACGCGAAGTTCACATCGGCATACATCCGTGCGACCTCTGGCCACCGGCCTCCTAATCCCATCGCCTCGGCTTGTTCTTTCAAGTTGGTGTACTGTCCGCCGGGCATCTCGTGGATGTAGACCTCCGCTGTCCCGGATTTCGGCGCGTTGTCAAACGCGGCGTAGTAAGTGCGAACGGTCTCCCAATAATCAGAGCACTTGTTGAGTGCTTCAAAGCTCAGTCCGGTATCCCGCTCCGTATGCGCCAGCGCCGCGACAATGGAGTTCAAGTTCGGCTGGCTCGTCATTCCGCTCATGGCCGAGATAGCAGCATCAGCCACTTCGACGCCGGCCTCTGCCGCCTTCAAAATCGTTGCGGCATTTACGCCGCTGGTGTCGTGCGTATGAAGATGAACGGGCAAGCCGATCTCCTCGCGGAGCGTTTTGACAAGCTTGTACGCCGCGTACGGGCGAAGCAGACCCGCCATGTCTTTGATGCCGAGGAGGTGTGTCCCCATGGCCTTCAACTCGCGAGCCAGCCGAACATAGTAGTCGAGTGAGTACTTTTCCCGTTTCGGATCGAGAATGTCACCCGTATAGCAGATAGCCGCTTCGCAAACTCGCCCCGTCTTGAGGGCTGCCTCGACGGCGACTCTCATGTTTGGCATCCAGTTCAAGGAATCGAAAATGCGGAAGATATCGATTCCCTGGGCAGCCGCCTCCTTGATAAACTCCTGCACGGCGTTGTCCGGATAAGCTGTGTATCCCACCGCGTTGGAGGCTCGCAGCAGCATCTGGAAACAGATATTCGGAATGCGCTCGCGCAGCTTTGCGAGCCGTTTCCATGGATCCTCCAGCAGAAAGCGCATCGTCACATCGAACGTGGCGCCGCCCCACATCTCCAGGCTGTAGAGTTGCGGAAGCTCTTTGGATACGTACTCCGCAATTTGCAACAGATCGTACGTGCGAACGCGAGTTGCCATTAGCGATTGGTGGGCATCGCGAAACGTCGTGTCAGTCATCAGCAGGCGTGTTTGCGCTTGCGTCCACTTGGCGAACTCTTCGGGGCCCACTCGATCCAACCTCTGCCTGGTCCCCTCAGGAATCCCTTTCACCGCCGAATGCGGTATGGGTGCCTCGCGAATGGCCGCCGGGCGTGGTTTGTTCGCCACCTCCGGGTTGCCGTTCACAATGATATCGGCCAGATAACTCAGGAGCCGCGTGGCCCGATCGCGTCGCGGAACAAATTCGAACAACTCGGGAGTATCGTCCAGGAATGACGTTGTCGCATCCCCAGACAAGAACGCGGGGTGGTGAACCACGTTCTCGAGAAACGGTATGTTCGTCTTCACTCCGCGAATGCGGAACTCACGAAGAGCGCGATCCATGCGCTGGCATGCCTGTTTGAAGTTCAACCCCCAGGCCGTGACCTTCACCAGCAGGGAATCATAGTAAGGAGAGATCGTCGCCCCACCGTAAGCAGAGGCCGCGTCGAGCCGAATGCCAAAACCGGCGGGAGAGCGGTACGTCTGCAGCCGCCCGTAGTCGGGAATAAAACTGTTTGCCGGGTCTTCAGTCGTCACGCGGCACTGCAATGCCACCCCGTGCAGCGGCACGTCTTCCTGTCGCGGTAAACCCATCTCTTCGGAGTGCAAGCTCAGCCCCTGAGCAATCTGAATCTGGGAACGGACAATATCGACCCCGGTTATTACTTCGGTTACCGTGTGCTCCACCTGCACTCGAGGATTCACCTCGATAAAGAACCACTCGTTTGTATCTACGTCGACCAGAAATTCCACCGTACCGGCGTTGTAATATCTCGCTTCACGAGCAAGGGCCACGGACGCATCAGCAAGTTGCTTCCGCACTGTCAGCGGAACGCTGATCGCTGGTGCGATCTCGACAACCTTCTGATGTCGTCGCTGCACCGAGCAGTCGCGCTCATAAAGATGCATGATGTTGCCGTGCGTGTCGCCAAGGATCTGCATCTCCACGTGCTTCGCCCGACGTATATAGCGCTCCAGAAACACCGCATTGTTGCCAAATGCCGCGCCGGCCTCTTGGCTCGCCTCTTTCAGCTTGGCCCGGAAGTCTGGGGGCGAATCCACCACTCGCATGCCCCGTCCGCCGCCGCCGAATGCGGCCTTGATGATCAAGGGGAAACCGATGTCTTGCGCGATTTGTTCGATATCGGGGCTGTCCGGGTCTACCGCATTTTCTGTCCCTGGAACCACTGGTATTCTGGCTCGCTGCGCCAGTTTCCGGGCCGCCGTTTTGTCACCCAATTGCTCCAGAATCTCCGCACTTGGACCGATGAAGGTGATGCCGGCGCGCTCGCAGGCACGCGGCAGGGCGGGGTTCTCAGCCAGGAAGCCATAGCCTGGATGAATCGCGTCGACCTCCTTTTCCGCCGCGAGATCAACGATGTTGTCGACATCCAGATAAGCCTCTACCGGCCCCTTGCCTCGCCCGATCAGGTACGCCTCGTCCGCCTTGAAGCGGTGTAGACTGAGTCGATCTTCCTGCGAGTACACTGCCACCGTTCTCAAGCTAAGTTCATTGGCGGCACGCAGGATCTGAATGGCGATTTCGCCACGATTGAGGGCAAGCAGTTTCTTCATCTTGTAAGTGGGATGCGACAACCCCGGAGCTATTGCCAATGTAACAGCGGTTTGCAGCCCGCCCGAAAAGTCCCGTAAAACGTGTAAGATCAGTCTGATGCGTGTGGTCCACGTGCTCGCTTTCCTTGTTGCGGCCAATGCCCGAGGCGCGGAGCTTTCCCCTGTCCGCAACTTCTCAGTAGCGCCATCCGAGCTTTCTATCTCGGCCTCTTGTGTGCCGGGCACGCCCTGGAGTGTTCCCGGTGATCGAGGCGCGATTCTCGGACGTCAAAGCGGAATCTTTGAAGCATGGCTCTGGCCGGTCAAGATCCTGAGTGACTTCCGGATCTCAGCAGAGCTCCAGGACTATCCAGTTCCCATCGACGTCAATGCTCTCGCCACGCAAATACAGGTGACACCGGCCGAAACGATCATCACGTATTCCCACGCGGCGTTTACGATCCGGCAGCACGCTTTCGCCGCCCACGGAAAGCAACGGGCCCCCACCGGAGCGGCCGTCTATTTCGAAATACAATCGGTCAGACCATTGGAGCTCACTTTTTCCTTCACTCCCGATATGCTCCGCATGTGGCCGGCGCCAAACTTCGGGCGTCCCGACGGTGAATGGATTAAGCAGGGAAGCGGCGGATTCTATGTGCTGCACACAGACAACCCGGACTTCTCAGGTCTCCTTGCCATGCCTCGGACGCGGCCCGGCATCATGCCTCCCTACCAGGAGCACCCGCAGCGGTATCCGTTGCAGTTGAAGCTCTCGTACGATCCAAAGCGCGAAGCCGGCCAGGTGTTTCCGCTCGTCATCGGAATGGCTCATGGCAAAGACTACATATCTGAGGTCAACTCCATTTATTCGTCGCTGCCAGAAATATACGGCGCTGCACAGCGGTATTACAGCGAGTTTTTCAACGAAAGAACGGTAGTCGATTCGCCGGACCCGCGCGTAAACGAAGCCGCACGTTGGGCGGAAATCGCTCTCGACCAGATGCAGGTGGGTTACCACGGGGAGATCGGCTTGGTCGCCGGCTATTACATGTCGGCCGATTCGGCTCGCCCCGGGTTCGCATGGTTCTTCGGTCGCGACACACTCTTTTCCATCTACGCGACCAATAGCTCCGGCGATTTCCCATTTTCGAGGACAGCCCTCAATTTCCTGATCAGCCGGCAGCGCGAAGACGGAAAGATCATGCACGAGTTCTCGCAGGCGGCGGATTCCATTGATTGGAAGTCGACGCCCTATTTCTATGCTTCCGCCGACTCGACACCGCTCTTCATCATGACAATGCGCGACTACATCGGCGCAAGCGGGGACACTGCGTATCTGAAGGCAAATTGGGAGGCGGTGAAGAAGGCATATTCGTTCATGACCGCGCATGAATCGCCGGAGGGCATCTACGACAATCGCGAAGGCACCGGGTGGGTGGAATCCTGGCCGTCCGGGATGCCCCGCCAGGAGATTTATCTGGCGGTCCTCGACGAGCAGTCGCTCGATGCGATGGCTTATCTCGCCACCCTCATGGCGGACGACAAGCTCTCAACTGCCGCCCGACAGAAGGCAAAGCGAATGGAAGGGATCGTGGAGTCCACGTACTTCGAATCTGACAAGCAGTTCTATGCCTTTAGCCGGAATCCGGACGGATCGCTCGATCACACCGCCTCGATTTATCCGGCTGTTGCCTGGTGGGACGGCACCATGTCTCTTCAGCATTCCGGTTCCATGATGAGCAGATGGGCCTCCGCCGAGTTCTCCACCGACTGGGGCACGCGAGACATCAGCGAGAACACTCCATTTTACGACCCGATCAGCTACCACCAGGGCTCCGTATGGCCGCTATTCACCGGGTGGGTATCACTTGCCGAATACCGGGCCGGCAGACCCGTTTCGGCCTACTCGCATCTGATGCAGAACTTGAATATGACTTGGAGTCAAGACCTCGGATCGGTGACGGAGCTCCTTTCCGGCGAATTCTTCGCGCCGCTTGGGCGCAGCACCGCGCACCAGATGTGGTCTTCCGCGATGGTGCTCACCCCAATGCTGCGAGGACTGTTTGGACTTCACTGGGACGCCCCGAACAACACGCTTCAGGTCACACCGCATTTACCTGCCGCCTGGAACGGCGCCCGATTGAAGAATGTCCACCTCGGCGGTTCCGCTTTCGACCTCACGTTCACTCGTGAGGGTTCTCGGATGACCGTTACTGCCCACTCCGTCGGTCCCCAAACACTATGCCTTGTAGAAGGGGCGACACGCCCGGCGCCTTGCAAGTCCGCCGCGTCTGTCGTGCACACGGTGTCACTCCCGCTGCCCGCTGTGGAGATCGGCATCCCCACAAACCTCCCGACTTCGGGCGCAGTGACCAATCAGATCAAGGTGCTCAACGAGGAGTACGCAGCCGATCGAGCGACATTCACCCTTGCCGCCGCCGGCGACTCGGAACAGGATGTCACGGTACGCGCCAATGTTCCTGGAGTGCGCGTAGAGGAAGGGAGGATTGAGAATGAGCGAGTACACGTTCGCTTCCCCCAA